>CAMPAP010000028.1 GCA_946631935.1 uncultured Lachnospiraceae bacterium
ACAACCGGTTTTACTGCAAGATCATCTTATCTTTATCTTATCGGATGTGCATATTTTTCGGAAGGAAGCTGGAGAACAAAGCAGTGGTTTTCGGAAAATTATGACGACGAAAGATACATTATAGAAAGCTTCTTTGATTTTGCAAAAAGAGGCGGCTACAAGACCCTTATACATTTTAACGGCAATCAGTTCGATCTGCCGTATCTTACCCAGAAAATAGAAAGTTACGAGCTGGATCTTTCCCTTTCCGATTTCGAGGGAATAGACCTTTACAAGAGGATCAGCCCCTTAAAGCATCTTCTGGGTCTTACTTCTTTAAAGCAAAAATCAATCGAAAAATTCCTTGATATCGAAAGGGCCGATGTTTTTTCAGGTGGTGATCTGATAGGTATTTATCATGACTACGTCAAAAGCCCTTCTGAATTTGCATGCAATTCCCTTCTGCTTCACAATGAAGACGATATAAAGGGAATGATAAGGATACTCCCGATGCTCTCATACTGTGACCTTGTTTCCGGAAAATTCAGAGTCAGCAAGGTTCACGCAGATACATACAAGGATTTTAACGGACAGACCCAGAGCGAGATAATCATGAGCATCGCATTAGAACAGCCTGTTCCAAAATCCATCGCAGCATTTGCCCACGGCTGCTATATCAAAGCCGAAGGCAGTCAGGCAACCGTGAAGGTTCCAATCTACAATGAGGAAATGAAATATTTCTATGCAGGCTATCAGGACTATTATTACCTGCCTGAGGAAGATACTGCGCTCCACAAATCCGTAGCGACATTTGTTGACAAGGATCACAGGACCCAGGCTACCGCAGCAACATGCTACACCAGAAAATTCTCATCATACCTGCCCCAGTGGGATTCTGTGTTCGAGCCTCTCTTCAGAAGGGAATACAAGAGCACTGACCAGTTCTTTGAACTGACAGATGACCTTAAGCGTGACAGAAATGCATTTAACAAATATGCATGTCACGTGATCCAGATGCTGGCTTCTTCATACTGACATTCTTTGATGCACATAGAAATGCCTTTAAATGAAGGCGTCCCAAATGATGTCGTCTCAGATCAGATCTTCACAGACCCGAGACGTCTGCAAAGATCCTGATATTCCGAAAAGAAAATTTCAGAATCTTTTCTGATATATTCTTCATCCTTATCACGACCGGCAAATTCATGCTTCTTTGCATGTTCACTGAGTTCAGAAGCACCTATCATCGCCATATGCCCCTTAATTGTATGGGCCTGTCTTCTGTATGCTTCATAATCTCCCTCAATTGCATACTGTCTCATTTTCCGGATCATTTCTTCTGATTCGGCAGCAATATTAGAAATTATCTCAGCTAAAATTTCATCCGATGAACAATGCATGACAGCCGTATCATAATTAACCTCTTTTATCTTACTGAAGGCAGCCTCAAGCGGGGACTCACCTTCCTCATTTTTTGATTCAGCATCAGAGGAAAGCTCAATGATCTTCCCGGGAAGATATTCCTTGATGGCAGCTTCAAGCCTGGCAGGATCAATGGGCTTGGTGATATAATCGGAAAATCCCGCATCCATATAAATCTGCCGGCTTCCGGCAAGTGCGTTTGCTGTAAGAACTATTGCAGGAGTTGAACTGTTCAGTGAATCCGGAGATTCATGTATTTCGCGGATAGTCTCAATCCCATCCGGTGAAGGCATCATATGATCCAGAAGCAGAAGGTCATATTTTTTCTTTTTGCACATCTCAATCGCTTCAAGTCCACCGGTACAGGTATCGGGAACAATATGATTACTCTTGAGGAAGAGTTTTACGATGTTAAGATTGACAACATTATCATCAACAGCAAGGATCTTTGCATTCGGAGCGATAAAATCCGAATAATGCTTTACCAAAGCGCCGCTGCCTTCGAAACGGTTCATGCTTTCTTTAAGTCTTGCATTTACTGTGGTATGATCCACCACCTTAACGGGAATAACTACGGTAAAGGACGATCCCTTTCCGTATTCGCTCTCAACACTGACTGTGCCTCCAAGATTATCAAGGATCCTCTTTACTATGGCCAGCCCCAGACCGGTTCCTTCGATATTTCTGTTCTTTTTTATATCCGCTCTGGAAAAAGCATCAAAAAGACCGTTCTTATCAGCATCCTTAATGCCCCTTCCCGTATCAGAAACAGTTATCTTTAGTCCGAATGTACCGTTTGGATCGGAAATATTTATGTACTCTCCTCCGACATGAAGGGATATGGTTCCGGAATCCGTGTATTTTACCGCATTTGTAAGCAGATTGATAAGGACCTGTTTGATCCTGAATTCATCGGAATAATGACCGTCCGGTACATCATCTTCTATCTTAAGGTCGTAATTAAGACCCTTGCCCTCCGTCCGCTCTTCTATGATACCGTTTATATCCCTTATAAGAGTGGCAAAACTGTAATTTGCATATGAGATCTCAAGCTTTCCCGATTCGATCTTGGAAAAATCAAGAACATCATTGACTATGGACAAGAGCATTTTTCCGGAATTGGAGATGGTCTTTGCATACTCCTCTATCGTTTCGTCTTTATTCTCCCTAAGTATCATCTCATTCATTCCCAGAATAGAATTGATGGGAGTCCTTATCTCATGCGACATTGAAGCAAGAAAACCTGTCTTTGCCTCGGAAAGGGCGATGGCGTTCTGTTTCTCCTCATTGATCTTTCGAAAATCGGTTATCTGCTGCACTACAACAAATGCAAGGAACCAGATAAGCCCTAAGAGCATGGGAATACCGTCATCAACAATAAGTGAGAAAATAAGGGTTATGATCTCAATCACCGCAAAAACGATAAAGCCTTCAAAGCCAAGAGCGGTATATCTGTACTCTTTTGAATAACCTCTTTTTATATCCACAAAAAGAATACCGAAAACACAGATAATTATCATCCCAAGAACAATATCGATATAAAGAAGTGCACGGGGAAATGTAAAGATCCCGCTGAAATTAAGCAGGGTCCAGAGAATGGCATTTACCGCAGATGCAACAAGAAGTACCGCAGTAATCTTATGGTAACGTTTATGCTGGATGGAATCAAGATAAACCAGGAATCCGAAGGGTATCAGCATGCACATTATATAGTTCACTATACCGTCAATATGATAATGCCCGAAAGCAATGGGGAACAAAAATGAATTTGTCATCATCCATGCCGAGAGGATCATAACGGCAAGGGATGCATAAAGAAGTTCAATATGAAGCTTATATACTATCCTGATGATAACACCAATAAGAACAATGACAGCAGAAACAAAAAGCAATATCGTTGATAATACAAAAGTAAAACCGAACCTGAGCTCTAATTCACGATAAATGCCAAGAGAATTTGAAACAAATGTTTCGGATACGACAACAGGTCTCCTGGGAGTCGGATATCTGGTGATCCTGAGTTCGGCACCGGAATCTTCAGCGCTTAAAGGGACCTGGGCATAAAATGATTTAACGGCTCCTCCCGGGAAAAGAACATCCCTGGGATTTACGAACTTCTGGCGTTCAACGCCGTTTACATAGACGGTATAGCTGTTGCTTGCAAAGAAGCAAAGTACATATCCGCTTCCTAAATCGTCAGGAAGTGTCGCATAAGTATTAAATGATTCTTCATAAAGACGTTTGTCGTTATAAGGGCCTTTTACATCAAAGCTGTTTCCTGCTTCATCCACAACAGTCCAGTCTTCAATATACTCAACATTATATTCCTCGGATCTGATGGAAGGCTCAGCATGGGTATAATAAATAAGGAACCCGATGGATAAAAAAAAGAGCGCAGAAAATATAACCATCGAGATCCTTATTAAATGATCATACAGAGTTTTTTTCATTACATACCTTTGCCGTAATAAAATGAGTTTTCTCTGGAATAACCTATTTCTTTATAATTAACAATCTGTTCGGTAGAACCGATGAAAAGGAATCCGCCGGGCTTAAGTGAAGTATAGAATTTCTTGAATACTTCATCTTTGGCTTCATCGGTAAAATAGATAAGCACATTCCTGCAGACGATCATATCATAATTGGTATCGTATCTGTCTTTAAGAAGGTTATGCTCACTGAAGGTAACGTGGCTCTTGATCTCATCGGAGATCTTAAATGAAGGTCCCACCTGAGTAAAATATTTCTTCTTGAAATCCGCAGGTACGGATGCAATTGACTTTGCATCATAAAGACCTACCTTGGCTTTTGCTATAACGGTCTTATCAAGATCCGTAGCGGTGATCCTTATCTGATTTAAAGGCACATGTCTTGAAAGAGCCATTACAAGAGAATAAGGCTCATCTCCGGTAGAACATGCAGCGCTCCAGATCTTAAGTCTTGTACCGAATCTTTTTACAAGTTCGGGAATGACTTTTTTATCCATATAGTCCCACTGCTCAGGATTGCGGTAGAACTCGGACACATTAATGGTTATATAATTGATGAACTCATCAAAAAGATCCTTTTGGGATTTAAGAGCAGAAACGTAATTATCATAACCGTTTATCCTGTTCTTCATTATAAGATTATCGATCCTGCGCTTCATCTGCTTTTCTTTGTAAGCGTTAAGATCGATGGAAGTCATCTTCATGATCTCTTTTTTGAAATATTCATAATCTGCAGCCATGAAAGTCCCCCTCCATAATTTGTTTTAATAAAACAATTGCTTTTCCCGATAATCACTTACCGGGAAAAGCAAAATTATAAGTTAATAATACAAAGCTCTCGGAAAACTAAGATCACTCTTCTTCCTTGATGGCAGCCTCAACATCAACGGGTGCGGTATCTGCATCCTCATCATCTGAATCGGGAGCAGTAAGAGCCTTGACTGAAAGTGATATCTTATGATCATTCTCATTGAAGTCAACGATCTTTGCGGTAACCTCATCGCCAACCTTAAGAACATCTGAAGGCTTCTCAACACGATCCTTGGAAATCTGTGATACGTGAAGAAGTGCATCAACTCCGTTCTCAATCTCAATGAAAGCACCGAAATCGGTCATGCGGGCAACCTTACCTATAACAACTTTGCCGATGGCGAATTTATCGGTTGCATCCTTCCAGGGATTCTCATCATCAAACTTAAGAGAAAGAGCAATCTTGTTGCCGTTGATCTCCTTAACAAGAACCTTGAGATTATCGCCGATATGGAATGCCTTCTTGGGATTCTCGACTCTTCCCCAGCTCATCTCTGAAATATGGAGAAGTCCGTCGGCACCGCCAAGGTCTACGAAAGCACCGAAATCGGTAACATTCTTTACGACACCGTCTACGATATCGCCAACCTTGATCTTATCAAGAAGTGCCTTCTGCATCTCTTCCTTCTTGGCTGAAAGAAGCTGCTTACGGTCTCCGATGCATCTTCTCTTGTGAGGATTATACTCAATTACAACGAAATCGATCTCCTGACCGAGATATTTGTTAAGATCCTTCTCATAATTATCGGAAACCAGACTTGCAGGAATGAAGATCCTGGTTCCGTCAACCTCAACGGTGATTCCACCCTTAAGGATAGCGGATACCTTTGCGGTAAGAACTTCGTGATTGTTGAAGGCTTCTTCGATACGCTGGTTGGCCTTCTCCTGCTGTACCCTCTTGTAGGATACGATAACCTGTCCTTCACGGTCATCGATCTTGAGAACCTTTACTTCAAGCTTATCGCCGGGCTTTACAGCCTGTGTAAGGTCAATGCTGTTATCGTTGGAATACTCGTATTTGCTTAAGATTCCGTCAGACTTGCATCCAAGGTCAAGAATGATCTCCTCGGGCTTCACATCAAAAACCGTGCCTTCGACTACCTCTCCTGTATGTAATACTATTTTCTTTGATTCCTGTTCTTCCAGTAATTGTTCAAAAGTTAGTTCCTCTGACATATTTTTGAACCTCCTCAATAATATTTTGCGGAGTGGAAGCCCCCGCGGTGATGCCGATCAGCTTAACAGATTCAGGTAGTTTGTAGTTAATTAGGTCATCCGGTTTCTGTATACAAATCGTTTCAGAGCAGTTTTCCGATGCGATCTCATAAAGTCTGCGCGTGTTGGAACTTGCGCTCCCCCCTATGACTATCATCATATCTGCTTCTTTTGAAAGGACACGGGCTGCATCCTGCCTGTCCTTTGTTGCAGAACATATAGTGTTCACAACATTAGCATTATAACCTTTTTTGTTTATTATTTCAACAATTTGTGAAAATTTTCTGTCCTGAAATGTTGTCTGGGAAACAATGGTCAGGTCGCCTTCAAAAACGGTATTTTCAGCCTCTTCCTCATTTTTCACAACATAGCATTTTGTATCGCACCATCCGCAGATACCGACCACCTCCGGATGGACCGGATTTCCCACAACAACTATGTTTCTTCCTTTTCCGCTCTCCTTTAGCACCGTATCATGGATCCTTTTTACAAAAGGACAGGTAAAATCTGCAACTTCACAGGCCTTGCTTTCAAGAAGACTGTAAATATCCCTTCCTACGCCGTGGGCGCGGATAATGATACAGGCATCTTTTGGAAGATCGAGCGTTTCAAGGCTTTCCCTGTCCTCTATAACCCTGACGCCTTTCATTTCAAGATCATGAACAACAGTCTCGTTATGTACTATGGGTCCATAGGTAAATATGGGTCTTCCGCTTCCGATCTTTTCGTACACACCGTCAACGGCGCGCTTTACGCCAAAGCAAAAGCCGGAAGGATCCGCAAGTTTGATCTCCATCATTTTTCACCGCATATTGAGCAGATCTTTTCAACGACCTCATCGATGGTCATATCCGAGGTATCTACAAGGATGGCATCAGCAGCCTGTTTGAGAGGTGAGATCTCGCGGGTCATATCACGGTGATCACGTTCTTCGATCTCTTTTTTGACTGTATCAAAATCAGGATGCTCTCCTTTTTCTTCAAGTTCCTTTACACGTCTTTTTGCGCGGACTTCGCTGGATGCAGTAAGGAATATCTTAACATCTGCATCAGGCATGACAACGGTTCCGATATCACGTCCGTCCATGATAACACCGCCGCGGTCTGCAAGGCCTCTCTGAAGGGAAAACAGATGCTCTCTTACCTTGGGGACGGAACTTGTAACGGATGCAGCATTTCCAACAGCTTCTTCACGAAGCCTTCCCGTAACATTCTCATCTCCGAGAAAAACATTCTGCACTCCGCCTGCATATCTGATATCAACCATGGCACCGGTACACTTTTCTGCAACGATCTTAGCATTTTCAACATTCACTCCGCTTTCGAGAAGGTAAAGAGCAACTGCCCTGTACATTGCTCCGGTGTCCACATAGATAAGATTCATTTTCTTTGCACAAAGCTTTGCGATAGTGCTTTTTCCTGCACCTGCAGGTCCGTCGATTGCTACGTTCATATTTTCTCCTTTCAATGAATATCTGTCATGGCATATGCTGCAGCGCCTTCTCCCGCAGCATGACCCGTTGACCAGGCGATCTGCAGATTGAATCCGCCTGTAAGAGCATCCAGATCAAGTATCTCCCCTGCAAAAAACAATCCGGGAACGATCTTACTCATCATATCTTTGGGAGATACTTCCTTTACGCTGATGCCGCCCTTTGTGATAATAGCTTCATCAAATCCTCTGGTCCCGGATATATGCATTTCAAGATTTTTTAATATAATAACAAGCTTTCTTCGTTCTTCCTTTGTAACATCACCGCATTTTTTGTGGGCTGATATTCCTGAAAGACTGCAGATAACGGGAACAAGCTTTGCAGGCAAAAGATCAGGAAGAACATTTATAAAATGCTTTTCGTGTTTTTCCGAAAATTCACGGACAAGTCTTTCATCAAGCATCTCATCAGTCAGAGCAGGTTTAAGGTCAAGTACGATCCTGCAGTCATCGTTTTTTTTCACAGGGTAGTAACTGCTTGCGGAGAGCACCATGGGACCGCTTACGCCAAAATGAGTAAAAAGCATTTCGCCGAAATCTTCGAAGACAGGCCTGTTTCCGCTGTACATCTTCAGACCCGTATTTTTAAGGGATAAACCCTGGAGCTCTTTACACCAGTTTTCCTTTATCTCAAGAGGGACAAGGGATGGAACGGGAGTCACAACAGTGTGGCCTGATTTTTTCGCAAAAGCATAGCCGTCTCCCGTACAACCTGTTGAAGGATAGGACACTCCTCCTGTTGCTATAACAAGCGCCCTGCACTCTTTACTTGATCCGTTATTTAATATCAGTTTAAACGATCCATCATATGCCGATATGTCTTTTACAGCAGTTCCAAGCTTTACACTGACATGCGCCTTTTCCAGCATGTTTTTCAAAGCCCTGATGACATCCGAGGAATGGTCTGATACCGGGAATATCCTTCCGCCTCTTTCTTCTTTGAGTTTAATGCCCTGAGATTCTATATCTTCACAGATATCTGTATTCCCATATGCTTTAAGGGCGCTGAACATGAACTTGGGATTGGATACTATATTTTTTATGATCAAATCCTGCGAAGCAGAGTTGGTAACATTGCATCTGCCCTTACCTGTAATAAAAAGCTTTTTTCCAAGTTTTTCATTTTTCTCAAGAAGAAGGACATCCGCCCCTGCTTCAGATGCCGAAACGGCGGCCAGCATACCTGCCGGACCGCCGCCTATTACGATCACGTCTGTCATTTGTTATTATCTCCCGACTGCCTTCTCAGGGAATAGTTCAAAATAGGATCATCGTCGATGAAATCTATCTCGTCATTTAAGTAAACCTGATAATCATTCCATACGGATTCAAGCATCTTAAGATTCTTTCTTATCTGATCGGGAGCTTTGACACAAAGTGCGACCACGATTGCATTTATCACGGAAAGAGGTGCAACCAGAGAATCAACGATGGAAACCATATCGGATCTTGCATAGAGATTGCATGTAGAATAAAGGGTCATTGGAGAATGAGCGGAATCCGTTATGGCTATAACCGAAGCTCTTCTGTCATTTGCAAACTCCATTGCCTTTAAAGTCCTCATGGAATATCTGGGAAAAGAAATTCCCACAAAAGCATCCTCTTCATTGATCCTGATCATCTGCTCAAAAGTCTCAGTCACTGATGTTGTATTTACGAGTACACATCCGGGACGGACCATATTTAGATAGAAATGAAGAAACGATGCAAGGGGTTCATTGGAACGAAGTCCCATGATATATACATTTCTTGCTTTTAAAAGAATATCAACAGTCAGATCGAAAGCAGAAGGATTAAGGTTTTTGATGGTATCCTTGATCTTTTCTATATCTGAATTCAGAACGGAAGCAAGGATCTCCGACTGGGAAGATCTGCCGTATTTTTCATCTATCTTCTGAACCGAGGAAAGCTTGGTCTTGACACATTCAACAAGACTCTTCTGAAAATCGGGATAACCGTCATACCCAAGTGCCGAGGCAAATCTTACTATGGTTGATTCACTGACTCCGATCTGTTTTCCAAGTTCAGCCGCCGTCATAAAAACAGCGGTTTCATACTCATTCTGAATGTAAAATGCAATTTTTTTCTGACTCTTACTCATCTGAGGGATCATATCCCTTATCCTGATGAGCACATCACCCTTAAGATCCATACACTACCCTTTATCAATAAAACAGAGAATAGGCGGTTCCTCTGTTTCACAGTTATGCCAAAAATGAATTGTATGCTTTTTCGAGAAGTTTCATAGTCTCTTCATCGGTAAGATCGTAATCTCCCGAAAGAGTCATACATGCGGCACCATGAATGAATATCCACATCTTCATGAACATTCCGCCGGGATCTGCACATCCGGTCTCTTTGGCCATATTGATCTCGGCAACAACATTACCGGCCTCACCATTCAAAAGTTCATACATGGATGTTCTGTTAGGGATCACATCTACGAACAAAAGTCTGAAAAGATTTTTTTCTTTTCTTGCAAAAGCAATATATGCCATACCGAGATTGGTAAAGGGCACCTTTCCCACTCTTTCGAAAGCGGCATAATAATCTCTGAAAAACTGTGCAGCCTTGGCGTATACCGCAGACTGAAGTTCTCCCATATTTTTGTAAACCCTGAATATAGGCTGGGTCGAGCAACCCGCTTTTTCGGCAACGTGGCGCGCTGTTATTGAACCTGCTCCAAGCTCCCTGGTCATTTGAAATGCTGTTTCAAGAATGTGATCGATGGTAATGCTTTCTTTACGTGCCATTAAAGATTTTCCCTTACTTTTTTATAATAGATTTTAAAGAGTCTTCTAAAAAGAGACGATTGTTATTTTACCATACAAGGCTTACAAGTCAAGGTTTCACGGATGTTTAACAAAAAAAATTTTACAAATTTATTACAGTACGTAAAAATACCCTCCTTACCGGTTTATCCGGCAAGGAGGGTACATAAAACCGTATGCCTTAAAATGAATTTTTATGCTTCAGATCTTCATAGCGTCATCAAACAGGATATGATTTATTTTCCTTATCTGCAAGGTTCACATCAACACCTGTCTCCTGTGCCTGACGATATTTGAAGAATTCGGTAGCAACCTGAGGGAACAATGCATATGAGAGAACGTCCTCATCCTGCTTCTTCCACTGCTTCATTTCTGCTTCGATGGAAGCAAGTTCAGGCTCGGTGTGGCCGGTAGCCTCCGCACTTCTTGCGGTTGAACGCTTCTCGCCGGGGATGACCTTGTCAATAACCTCCTGGTTCATGGGCTTAACGGTCTGACCGTAATTACCTCTGAGAAGATCCTTGAACTCACCGGTAGCCATCTTATAACGCTCGCCCATAAGGACATTGAAGATAGCCTGGGTTCCGACGATCTGTGAAGAAGGAGTAACAAGAGGGGGCTCACCGCAGTCCTTACGAACACGGGGGATCTCTTCAAGTACGTCTCTGTAACGGTTCTCAGCCTTCTGCTCTTTAAGCTGGCTGACCATGTTGGAAAGCATTCCGCCGGGTACCTGATACAGAAGGGTCTTGATGTTAACTCCAAGAACCTTGGTATTCATGAGGCCGTTCTTAATGCACTCATCTCTGTAGGGTGCGAAATAATCCGCGATCTCAGCAAGAAGAGTCTGATCGTAACCGGTATCATAAGGTGTTCCCTTGAAGGTCTCAACCATAACTTCGGTAGCGGGCTGTGAAGTACCGAGTGCAAAAGGTGAAATAGCGCAGTCTATAACATCAACACCGGCTTCTACTGCCTTGAGGTATGTCATCGAAGCAACGCCTGAAGTGTAGTGTGTATGAAGCTGGATAGGAAGCTTGGTGTTCTCTTTAAGAGTCTTAACAAGCTCGGCAGCCTTATAGGGAACGAGAAGGCCGGCCATATCCTTGATACAGATGGAATCGGCACCCATCTCCTCGATCTTCTTGGCTGTATCAGCCCAATACTCAAGTGTATAAGCATCACCCAGTGTATATGACAGAGCTATCTGGGATGAACCTCTGCCCTCCTGAGCTTTGATCTTGTTGGTAGCATCTACGGCTGCCTGAAGGTTACGAAGGTCGTTCAGGCAGTCAAATATTCTGATGATATCGATACCGTTTGCGATAGATCTCTCAACGAATGCATAAACAACATCATCCGCATAAGGACGGTATCCTAAAATGTTCTGTCCGCGGAAGAGCATCTGAAGCTTGGTGTTCTTGAATCCGTCACGAAGTTTGCGAAGTCTGTCCCAGGGATCTTCCTTCAGGAATCTGAGGGATGCATCAAAAGTGGCTCCGCCCCAGCACTCTACTGCTGTGTATCCTACCTTATCCATAGTTTCAACGATCGGCAACATTACCTCAGTGGGCATTCTGGTGGCGATCAGGGACTGATGAGCGTCACGCAGTACAGTTTCCATTATACCGACCGGTTTTTTTACCTGTTCTGACATATCATCATCT
>CAMPAP010000029.1 GCA_946631935.1 uncultured Lachnospiraceae bacterium
AAAGCGCCTCCTTAAGACCAACCGTTTTCCCGAATTCACGGGAAGGGTTTGTCCCGCTCTTTGTGAGAAGGCCTGCATATGCGGCCAGTATGATGATCCTGTTACCGTCAGGGATAATGAGCTTTATCTTATCGAAGAGGGCTATAAAAACGGATGGATGAGTGCCTTTGCCCCTTCTTCGGAAAGCGGCAAGTCGGTGGCTGTAGTGGGAAGCGGACCTTCCGGGCTTTCCGCGGCTGATGCCCTTAGAAGACGCGGCCATAAAGTTACCGTGTTCGAAAGAGAGGATCAGATAGGCGGGCTTTTGATGTACGGTATTCCCAACATGAAACTTGATAAAAACGTCATCTTAAGAAGACGCAGGCTTATGGAGGAAGAAGGCATCGAGTTTAGGACGTGCGTAAATGTGGGAAAAGATATCTCTCCAAAGGACCTTGCAAAAAAATATGATGCGGTAGTACTTTGCTGCGGATCCAAGCTTCCCAGACCCCTTTCCGCAGAGGGCGCTGAGAAAACTGAAGGTATATTTTTTGCAGTTGATTTTCTTACCGCAGCAACAAAGAATGTCATGGGATATGAAAAACTTCCCGCAAAGTTTAATGCGTCCGGGAAAAATGTGGTGATAGTCGGAGGCGGTGATACCGGTAATGATTGTATCGGAACCGTAGTACGTATGGGATGCAGATCAGTGACTGCTCTTGAGATGATGCCCAAGCCTCCTGCAGAAAGAAGACCGGATAATCCATGGCCCGAATGGCCCAAGACCTTAAGGACCGATTACGGCCATGTTGAGGCACAGGAGGTTTTCGGAGAGGACCCGAGAGTATTTAAGACAACCGTTAAAAAGGTCATTTCCAAGTCGGGAAAGATCACAGAGATCGAAACGGTTGAAACCGGATTTGAAAACGGAAAACTGGTCTTTGTAAAGGGAACCGAGAAGAAGATAAAGTGTGACATGCTCCTTATCGCAGCAGGATTCATCGGGTGTGAGAAGCAGATCCCTGAGGCGCTTGGACTTGAACTTACAGGACGCGGAACTGTCGCAACCTGCGAGGGAAAATATGCGACGAATATACCCGGTGTGTTCTCTGCCGGTGATATGAGAAGAGGACAGAGCCTTGTTGTATGGGCACTTGCAGAGGGCAGGGCATGTGCGCAGGAAATTGATGAATATCTTATGGGTTACAAGAATGTGTAAAAGAATTGCGTTGCCCGGTAAATGTTTCGGATGATAGAATAAAGATCGCAGTAATGAAAACAATGTCTGCTTTCTCAAAAACAACAAGCAGACGGGGATTCCGGATAAAATAAGTTGCGGCACATGAAGTGCCCGGAGGATTTGTTATGAATTACACAATTGAGGAAGTAAAGCAGTTTGTTGAGGAAGAGGACGTTAAATTTATCCGCCTTGCTTTCTGTGATGTCTTTGGCAGACCGAAGAATTTTTCCATAATGCCCACGGAGCTGGACAGGGCGTTTGATGAGGGTATTGCCATAGATGCATGGTCCGTAACCGGTTTTGACGGATTTAAGGATAGCGATATTCTTCTTCATCCGGATCCGAGAACTCTTGCGATACTTCCCTGGAGACCCGAACACGGCAGGGTTGTCAGAATGTATTGCGATATCACATGGCCTGACGGAAGACCTTTTGAGTGTGATTCCAGGACGATCCTTATAAAAGCTGTTGAAGCGGCAGCGTCGAAGGGGTATACATTCTATTTCGGAACTGAGCAGGAATTTTATCTTTTCAAGAATACCCTTGAGGGAGAAAGAACCGATATTCCTTATGATAATGCCGGATATATGGACATTGCACCTGAAGACAAGGGAGAGAATGTCAGAAGAGAGATCTGCATGACTCTTGAACAGATGGGAATAAGTCCGGAGAGTTCACATCATGAAAAAGGACCCGGACAAAATGAGATTGATTTCCGCTACTGCCAGGCGCTTAAAGCGGCCGACGATGCCATGACCTTCAGAGGTGTTGTCCGCACCATCGCAGCAAGAAACGGTGCAAGCGCTGATTTTGGTCCAAAGCCCATAAAAGGAAAGCCCGGAAACGGAATGTATATCCATTTTTCGGTTCAGAAGGAAGGCAAAGAAGTGGACCTTGCTCCCGTCATCGCGGGCATAATGAAAAATATCCGTTCCATGAGCCTGTTCATGAATCCTGTTCACGAATCATATGACAGACTGGGATATTTCGGAGCTCCCAAATATATTAAATGGGGAAAGGGAAACCGCTCCGCGCTCATCAGAGTCCCGGATACAAGGTCGGAGCACATGAGAGCCGAACTCAGATCTCCCGATTCATCATCCAATCCCTATCTTGTCCTTGCGCTTATGATCTATGCAGGCCTTGAAGGAATTGAAAAAAGGCTTACCCCTGACCTGCCCACAGACATCAATCTTTTTACCGCAAACGAAGAACAGCTCTCCGGAGCATCGAAGCTTCCTGCTTCTCTTGAAGAAGCTGCAGGCTGTGCTAAGGACGATGTATTTTTAAAGGATTATATTCCTTCCCAGATACTTGATGAGTATTTAAAGGCAGCAAAATAATCTTGCGGGTTGACCATAAATGACGTCGGAATTACATGTTTATAACGTCCTGATAGTATCAGCGGCGGAAAAAATGAATAATGTTTTACGGCCACTTTTTGCCGGCGGACGTTTTGATAACGTTTTGTTTGTGGATTCTGTCGCATCCGCCCAGAGAATTGTTGCCGAGAGAGATTTTGACTTTGTGATAGTCAACAGTCCGCTCCCCGACGATTTCGGAAAAAGATTTGCCGCGGATGTCTGCGTTGATTCTGAGAGTGTATCCCTTATGATCGTAAGGAGCGACCTGTATGACGAGATAAGTTCATCAATGTCTCCAAGGGGTGTGATGGTGGCAAAAAGGCCCCCGGACATGGCGGTCTATTCCCAGCTTATAGATGCGATGTGCAGTGTCAGGGAA
>CAMPAP010000030.1 GCA_946631935.1 uncultured Lachnospiraceae bacterium
CGATGAGATAGTTGCTTTTAAGCAGGATCTTTCGGAAGCAAAGTGGAGCATTGAAATAGTCGGTGACTATGATTACGGTGATATCCTTAAGACCTTTGAAGATACCGGAGAGATCGTTTATGCGGGTTATGATGAGATCAGGATAATCGATGCGGAAAGCGGCAGAGAAAAAGAGCGTCATGTGATGGAAGATGAACTTGAAGATGCCGAACTTGTGGGTTCTGTCCTCAGGGCGGAACTTGATCCCACAGGCAGATATCTTGAGGCGGAGTTTCTTAACTTCGGGGATTATTCGGTTCTTATATATGACAGGGAAGAGAAGACCTGGCTAAGGGTGGCTGACTCATTGGGATATATTTCCAACAGGTGTTTTTCTCAGGACGGAATAGTGATTTCTTATGTTGAAGATGCTTTTTCCGGAAGTTCTTCTTACGGCAGCGTCCAAACCCTTAAGGAAAATGACTGTATCATCGCAAAATACTCCGTTACCGACGGGGAACTTTTGTGGAAGTGTGAGGTCCCTCATACGCTTGTAGGTTACCAGTCCGAAATCTGCGAAGTGGATTTTGGTGCCGAAGATGAGCAGACCAAGTGCATTTTTTCCGCGTTTTCAAATAAGTGCGCTTTGATAGAAACCGAAAGCGGCAATGTTATTTCGGTAAAGGAACTACCTTCCGAATTTATCGATGCTTATCTTGCCGGTTCCGGGAAAAGCATGGTCTGCATACTCAGAGACGGGCAGTATCTGACCATATCCCTGACAGATCCGTCATCTGCCATGGCTGCACGTTCATACTTTAACGAGAAGGTTGAAGATACCGCCTTATTCAGTAACGATAGTTCTGCCAATGCTTTTTTGGTGCAGTATACTTCGGAGAACAGTCTGATCGAATATTGGTCGGGATATTATGACAGGAGTCTTGCGGGACTTGAAGGAATGGACGCGGGAGTCAGTGTTTATGATTCCATCGCAGCAGGCGGAAAAGTACTGCTTTTTGGCGATAATATGAAGGTTTACTGTTACGATACCGCAGGAGACAGGGTGATCTGGTCGACTCTTATTGACGGAGCCAATTATACGGGAGTTTCCTTCATCGGATCAAACAATGAATATGTTTATCTTGAGAACGATAACAGTGATCCCGATTCTGACAGGTACGGCCCCAGACTTCTCAAACTGGGCCTCAGGGACGGTGAGTTGGAGTACATCAAAGATCTTCCTGATTTTTCCGAAAGCGGGGTCTGCTGTGTGGGTGATGATGTGTGGTTTACTCTCTGGGGTGATCTTGAGTCCGAAGGCGGGATAGGCAAAGTTAACATGTTAAGCGGAGAAGTCTCCGTCACGGAGGTTACGGGAGATATTCCGGATTTCATACTTTCGGCTTCTTTGTTTGTTTCTCCCGATGAGAAAAAAAACATCATGCTTGAAGAGTATGACGATAAACCGACGGCTTTTCTTGTGGATATGGGAACGGGGAAAAGTGTGAAGCTTGACTCGCTGGAACCTTTCTTTGCCGTATGGAAAGAAGATTCCTCTGTGTTTGCTTTATGCGATGAAGAAGGCTTTGAAGTTTATAACGAAAAAGGATCATTTATCTTTGAAGCAAGATCCGGAGAAAATAATCTTTTGAGCGTTTATCTTTCGGACAAATACGTTATATCCGTGGATTCTTACGGTTATGTTTCTTTCTATGACTATAAGGGTACCCTTGTCGGAAACTGTGAGATCACGGTAATGAAGGGCATAAACTATGAGGATGTGACATTTGAATTCTATGAAGATGAACTGATCATTAATTCGGATTCCATCGCAAATGTGATAGATATGGGAGAATTGAAACCGGAGTTTACGGTTTCCGGATATCTGGCATACGACAGGGAGAGTAACAGATTTATCGTTAAGGTCTATTCACCTTCAGAAAAATCCACTTCCGCAGGATTCTTTGTAAGAAGAGATGTTGACATGCTTATCGAAGAGGGAAAAGAGTACCTCAAAGAAGCACAGCTGAGTGAAGAAATGAAAAATCGCTACGGGATCTGATCTCCCGTAGCGATCTGAGTTGCAATCTGATCACATGTCTTGGTGCCGGTTTGTTTATTTTACCGGAGCATAGGACTCTGCGAAAAAGTCTTTGCCGATTATGTATACGTCATCGGTGTCATTTGTTTTACATGCAAGGTAGTCTCCGGGATAACCCTTAAGATATTCACCCTTGAGCCATTTGGTAAATACCTTGGTCTCTTTTGTAATGGGACGTGCCAGAATGTGGCTTCCTCCGGATGATACACACATATGTGCATGAGGCACAAGGTCTATGGTCTCGGATGACGAGACCTTTTTTATTGTAGGCGAGTATTCAAGTTTCAGGGTATATTTTCCGCGAAGCTTCTTATAGCTCTTTTTGAAAACTTCCATTTTTGTCGGGTAGACCTCACCCTTTATTCCTATCATGATAACGGTATCTTCCTCCACCATGAGGTTTAAGTCGCCTTCCATGGATCTGACCAGGATATGGGTGCCAAGAGGCATGAATTCCGAAGGTATCGCATATCCCTGCTTTACGGGGATCTTGACGTATTCCTGCATTCCACGGCGGCTTACTTTGGTCTTGCCGGCATAGATTATATCGGAATCTGCATAATAGTTATGCATCTTTTCCCTGAGTATGGAAGTTACCGCAGAAACTTTCTCTTTTTCAGGGCATTCGGAATAGTATTTGTATTTTTGCTCGAGAAGCTCCTTTTGTATAAAGCCGCCGGCTTTGTCCATATGGCCTCCGCCGTGTCCGAGATCTCTTGCGATATATGATGCAAGCTCATCTGCTCTTACTTCGGGAGTGTCGCTCCTTACGGAATATTTGACGCCGTATTTGAGAACGGAATATACGAGGCACACATCAACCGAATCAACGGATAAAAAGAAGTCGCTTATGAGCCCGAGGATATTCGGATCGCAGGGCTGGGCCTCAAGTATCGCATATCTGTGGCTGGGATGAAATTCAACACCCAAAAGAGCAATGCCCGCGATCTTGGCTTCGTCCAGGGTGATGTTCATGCCGTTAAGCTTTCTTACCAGATTTTTATCAAAGTAGATCTCATCGAGCATATCCCTGTCGAGAGGATGCGATAATTCGGACAGGGCGTTGGTATCTGTAAAAAGGCCGTAATAAAGCGCGGTTGAGACCTCGGCGTTGGGATGATAATCTTCTTTTCTCATCATGTCCCATATGATGGTACAGCAGCTTCCGATGCCGGATCTGATCTCGCATAATTCAGGAAGGACTTTGCCTTTTGCCACCTGGTGATGATCGATGGTGGCAATCCTTTTTGCGCTGAAGCGTGTGACATTCCCTTCCTCGTACTGGCAGTCGCAGGTAAGAAGAAGATCGGGGTTGCCAATGCCTTCGGATTCGTATTCGATGGGAATCTCCAGCGTGTTTATGAGGTATACAAGATTGGATTTTGACACGCTCTCCTTTCCCGAATAAATGAAACGGACATTCTTGCCGTTGTCCCTTAAATAGGTATATAGTGCATAACCTGAACCGATGGCGTCTGCATCGGGAATGTCATGACACTGGATGACGATGTTATTGAAGGCAAGCAGATCCGATAGTTTCATTTTACGCTCTCCTTTTCTTGTGTTATGATACCTGTGCTGCAGTTAACACAGCAATTTCCACCAGTTAATTATACATTAACCCCGGCTTGTGAGAAAGAGTGATATTGATGAATATCCTGGTGATAGGCGGAAGTTATTTTCTCGGACCCGCATTTATAAGGAAGGCTCTTGAAAAAGGTCATGACCTGACGGTTTTTAACAGGGGTAACAGACCCCTTGGTATAGAAGGAGTAAGAAAGATACAAGGGGACAGGACAAAGGTATCCGATCTTAAAAAGATCGAAGGCACCTTTGATGCAACCCTTGATCTCTGTGCATATGAAAAGGGCGATATAGATCTTGTCAAAGATGTTCTTTCGGACAGGACCGGCAGATATGTCTTTATAAGCACTGTGGATGTATATAAAAGAGGTGAAGGAAAAAGACTGGATGAATCCGCCGAACTTGAAACAAGGGATTTTGGCGGTGAAGCCGGAGCATATATACTCGGAAAGGCGGCTCTTGAAAGAGAGATATCAAAGTATGGGAATTATTCCGTATTAAGACCCTCTGTGATATACGGCCCCGGAAACTACGCCCCAAGGGAAAATATCTATTTTAAGTGGATAGAAAGTGCGGGGCAGATCCTTGAACCTTCACCCTCCGATGGTTTTTTCCAGGCTGTTTATGTGGGTGATGTGGCAGAAGCAGCGCTGAGAGCATGCAGTGACGTGAAGTATCTTAACAGGGCGTTTAATGTAACTGACGGAAAACATATAACATATGAAGAGTTTACCGGGATCTTAAAAAAGGCCTGTGATAAGTCTTTTGAGGTTATAAAGATCACGCCTGAAGAAGCTTTTGAGGCACAGGTTCCGTTTCCTTTCCCCATAACACTTACGGAATCCGAGGATTATGACGGAAGTGCCATAGCTGAAACGGGATTTGAGTTTACGGATATTTGCGAAGGAATGACAAGAGCCTGGAGGCAATATGTACATAGCTGATAACTGGAAAGATTACGAAGTTCTTGATACGGGAAATGGTGAAAAGCTTGAGAGATGGGGGGATTATCTTCTGATAAGACCCGATCCCCAGGTAATATGGCCCTGTGACCATACACATAAGGGGTGGAAGGAAAACGATGCCCATTACCACAGATCATCCAAAGGCGGAGGAGAGTGGGAATTCAAAGGCCTCCCCGGAGAATGGAGCATCGGATATGATGTAAAGACTACCGGCAAAAAGCTGGTATTTAATCTTAAGCCTTTTGCGTTCAAACATACCGGAGTCTTCCCGGAGCAGGCGGCCAATTGGGAATGGACATCTTCCATAATAAGTGAAGCCGTAAAAAAACGCGGAGACTCTGAGCCTGTGAAGGTGCTCAATCTTTTTGCCTATACGGGAGGAGCGACCCTTGCCGCGCTTTCTGCGGGCGCATCCGTGACACATGTGGACGCTTCAAAGGGAATGGTCGGATGGGCCAAGGAAAACGCGGTCTCATCGGGGCTTGAGGACAGGCCTGTAAGATGGCTTGTGGATGACTGCGGAAAATTTGTAAAAAGAGAGATAAGGCGTGGCAATAAATATGATGCGGTCATAATGGATCCTCCTTCATATGGAAGAGGACCCGGAGGTGAGATCTGGAAGATAGAAGAGTGTCTGTATCCTCTTCTTGAAGACTGCGCACTTCTTTTGTCCGACAAACCGCTTTTCTTCTTAATAAATTCATACACAACAGGACTGCAGGCGGGAGTTTTAGACCACATGCTGGGAAAAGTCCTTTCCGACAGGTTCGGCGGTGAATGTGAGTCCGATGAAGTCGGACTTCCCATAACGGGAACGGGCCGCATGCTTCCCTGCGGTGCATCGGGAAGATGGAAGGCATAAAAAGCCGGTTTACGGAAATCTGTGTTTTTTGAAAATTGTGGAATTGAAGATTCCGTACCACAATATATTGCACATTTTCGGGGATGCAAAAATTTTACTGAAAAAAATTAAAAAAGTTGTTGCATTTCTTATAAAAGATGTGTATGATATCAAATGCTGTGGCGTGATAGCTGTGAAGCGTGAGGTTGCCACTCGGGAGTGATCCCGTGCGGGTTTTTACGCTGAGCGAATGTCAAGTTACAATACTGACGACAAGTCACTGTACCAATTACAGTCTGCCGGAGGCAGAAACGACGTGTGAGTCCCGAAGGAAACAGGGCCAAAAAGTTTCCGGGTTTACAAAGACAGGAAACACACGGGCAAGTGTACAGTCACCGCTTGTTGCAAGATTGCAGGATTCTTTCATAAATAAGTAGAACCTGCGAAATCGCGAAAAGGAGGCGACTTTTTTTATGGCAAAACAGGTAATGAGAATTACACTTAAGGCTTATGAGCACGAGCTGGTAGATGCATCTGCGACCAAGATCATCGAGACCGCAAAGAAGAATGGCTCAAAGGTATCGGGACCCGTTCCCCTTCCTACCAAGAAGGAAGTAGTTACCATTCTCCGTGCAACACATAAGTACAAGGATTCCAGAGAGCAGTTTGAGCAGAGGACCCACAAGAGACTCATTGATATCTCTTCTCCGACTCAGGGCACCATCGAATCCCTTCAGCGTCTTGAAATGCCTGCCGGTGTTTTCATCGATCTTAAGATGCTTCAGAGATAAGGCAAGTAACAGTTAACAAAACCTCTACTAGACACGAACGCAAAACGCGGTCCACTATGTAGAAAATTAGTGCCAGAAGGCCCGGGCACTGTTAAGAGAGGTAAAGGAAATGAAAAAGGCAATACTTACAACAAAGGTCGGTATGACACAGATCTTTGCAGAGAACGGAGAGCTTATCCCCGTTACCGTACTTCAGGCCGGTCCCTGTGTGGTAACCCAGGTTAAGACCGCAGAGAAAGACGGCTATGAGGCAGTTCAGGTCGGCTTTGTCGATATGAAGAACAAGGTCATCGAGAAGGACGGAAAAGGCGGAAAGAAAGTAGCACACAGAAACGGTGCAACCATGGCTGAAGCAAGGCGTTTTGAGCTGGCCGGAACCACCTCCAAGAGATACGTAAGAGAGTTCCGTTTTGAGAACAGCTCAGAGTACAACGTCGGAGATGAGATCAAGGCTGACATCTTCGCAAACGGAGATCACATCGATGCTTCTGCGATCACCAAGGGAAAAGGATTCCAGGGTGCGGTCAAGAGACTTGGACAGCACAGAGGACCCATGAAGCACGGTTCCAAGTTCCACAGACATCAGGGATCTAACGGCGCTTGTTCATCCCCTTCAAGAGTTTTCAAGGGAAAGGGAATGCCCGGTCACATGGGAAGCGTTAAGGCAACAGTTCAGAATCTTGAAGTAGTCAGAGTTGATGCTGAGAAGAACCTCATTCTTGTAAAGGGTGCAGTACCCGGCGCAAAGAACGCTCTTGTTACCATCAAAGAGACTACTATCGCAGAAGTTTGATCTGAGCGAAAGGAGGACAGATAAATGGCAAAAGTATCCGTATACAATATGGAAGGCAAGGAAGTCGGTACCGCCGAGCTCAGTGATTCAGTTTTCGGAGTAGAGGTTAACGAGCATCTCGTACATATGGCTGTACTTCAGCAGCTTGCCAATAACAGACAGGGAACACAGAAGGCTAAGACCCGCTCGGAGGTATCCGGGGGCGGGCGCAAGCCTTGGAGACAGAAGGGCACAGGACACGCAAGACAGGGTTCCATCCGTGCTCCGCAGTGGAAAGGCGGCGGTGTTGTATTCGCTCCCGTACCGCGTGAGTACTCTTTCAAGATCAACAAGAAAGAGAAGAGA
>CAMPAP010000031.1 GCA_946631935.1 uncultured Lachnospiraceae bacterium
AAGTATGACTGAATCATATCTTTCATTATCCTCGGAAAATGCCACAGATGCATCCCTGACAAGTACCTTGATATTGTCGCAATGCAGCCTTTCTGCATTTTTACTGATGACCGCAGCCTTTTTTTCTGATATATCACAGGAAGTAACGCTGCCTGATGATTTACAGTATTCCGAAGCAAGGATGCTTTTCCCTCCTGGGGATGCGCAGCAGTCCAGGACATTTTCACCTTCTGTTATCCCAAGGGCCATGACAGCCTTTACAGAGCTTTTGTCCTGAATATAGAAAAGTCCCTGTTCAAAACCGGGTATCTTTTTGATGTCTCCCATATGATCCGCGTGATAAAGAAATGGTATCTCTTTATCCTGCTCAGGTTTTACTCCGCTTAGTGATATATCGGAAATGCAGTTATCTATATCGTTTTTAGAAAGAAATGTCCTGAATCTGACGGAAATCCTTCTTGTTTTACACATGGAAGCCAGTATACCCTCCGCCCTTTTGTCAAATTCTGCAAGAAAAATTTCAATTATATGCTCAGGATATGAATATTTCAGACTTAAGATTTTTGCGGGATCGTTTTTCAGATCATCCGGCAGAAAAAACAGATATCTGTCATCGCCTGTTTTCCCGGATCTTTCGATCTCCCCTGACACATTTCTGAGAATACCGTTTACAAAGCCTGAAAGCTGCTTAAATCCTCTTTTGCGGGCAAGATCCACTGATTCCTTGACAACGGCATATGAAGGCGCATCGGTAAAAAGAAGCTGGAAAAGACCAAGTCTTAAGATATTTCTTATTACCGGCCTCATTTTTCTGACTTTTACCGAAGATTTTTTATCCAAAATAAAATCCAGCGTAATGCGGCGGTGCACAGTTCCCTCAAAAAGGAACTTGATAAATGCCTTATCACGCTGATCAAGATAATCGTATTTATTTAAAACATCTTTTATGATGCCCCTTATGCCCTCTGTTTCGGATATCACAAGTGCATCAAGAGCTATTCCTCTGATATTGTCCATATGATCTTAATCCGGGGAAGATCCCAAAACAGTGCCTTTTTCAATCTGGTTGCCCAGAAGATATGACTTTACATCCATCCTCTTCTTACCCTCTGCCTGAAGAACGGTAACGGTAAGAGCTCCGTCTTTACAGTTTATTGTAAGAAAGTCTTTGGAAACCGCAAGTATCTCGCCGGGTAATGCATCTTCTTTCGCATAATCATCAGAAGGAGCCGCCTCCCATATCTTAAGAATCTTCCCGGAAAGGTATGTATATGCCCCGGGCCATGGATTAAATGCCCTGACTTTGGCATAGATCTCAGCTGATGAAGTATTCCAGTCAATGAGACCATCCTCTTTTTTTATAAGGGGCGCATAGGAACTGAAGCTGTCATCCTGCATGAATCTTGTGATCTTACCTGCTCCGATAAGGTCAAGAGCTTCGCAGACTGCAAGGCTTCCAAGAGCCATAAGCCTGTCATGAAGCGTTTCAAAGGTTTCATCAGGAGCAAGTTCAAGGCTCTTACTGTAAAGGATATCCCCGGTATCAAGCCCTTCATTCATCTGCATAATGGTAACGCCGGTCAGCTTTTCACCGTTAAGGATCACTCTCTGTATGGGTGATGCACCGCGGTACTTTGGAAGCAGGGATGCATGGACATTGATACAGCCGTACTCAGGCTGTTCAAGGATCTCCTTCGAAAGGATCTGCCCGAATGCGGCAACAACATAGATATCAGCGGGATATTCAAGAAGGCGTGCTGTTTCTTCGGGGCGTTTTATCCTCTCCGGCTGAAGCACAGGAATCCCCTCCGAAACCGCAACTTCCTTAACAGGTGAAAAGACCAAAGCCCCGCTTCTGCCCTTTGGCCTGTCGGGCTGTGTCACAACCGCGGTTATCTCATGTCCTGCCGATATAAGACTTTTAAGGATTCCCGCTGCAAAATCGGGAGTTCCCATAAAAAGAATCTTCAACTCAGTTCTCCTTTGTCACAGATCATTCTTCTTCTGACTCTTCATCTTCCTCTTCATAAAGAGACTCGTTATCGATCAGCTCTCCTTCTACAAGTTCCGTATAAAGATGGCCGTCAAGATGGTCGAGCTCATGGCAGATGGCTCTTGCAAGAAGTTCATCTCCCTCGACTACAATGGGCTTCATGTCCCTGTCAAGGGCCTCACACTTTACATGAAGAGGCCTGGTGACAGTACCGGTCTTACCGGGAACCGAAAGGCACCCTTCATATCCTGTCTGCTCACCCTCAGTCTCAACTATCCTGGGATTGATAAGTACAAGAGGATCTTCACCTGTCGTATCGATCACAACAATCCTTTTAAGTACGCCAACCTGCGGAGCTGCAAGTCCCACACCGTTTGCATCATACATAGTCTCAAACATATCATCTATGAGCTGTTTGTTCCGGTCTGTCATTTCCTTTACTTCAAGACAGACCTTACCAAGTACGGGATCTCCGATTTCCCTTATATTTCTAAGTGCCATAATATATCCTTTCAAGAATGCTTTAAATATATATTCGGTCACATCTGACCTATCGGATCAAGGTCAAACTGAACGTATATGTTTTTAAGATCGCAGGTCAAAAGATAATCTTCCGCTTTTTGTCTGATATCCTTAAGCAGGTCTGCATCTGCATTTTTAATATATATCACAAATCTGTAATAGTCCTTGATCCTGCTTATTATTGCAGGAGCAGGTCCCAAAACCCTGCAGGCACCATTAGACTTTATCACATTTGCAACATTCTCAGCAAGTTTGGAAGTGGCGTCCTCATTCAGCCCGAAAAGCATGATGCCCATCATATGCAAAGCAGGCGGATAACCGGCGCTCAGGCGGTAAACCATTTCTTCTTCATAGAACTTTTCATAATTCTGCTCCGCAGCACAGGTAATGGCATAATGCTCCGGCTGGTAAGTCTGTATGACAGCATGCCCCCTTCTGTCACCTCTTCCGGATCTTCCCGCAGCCTGGGTAAGAAGCGAAAAAGTCCTCTCAGAAGACCTGTAATCACCTTCTCCCAGGGACATATCGGCTGCAAGAATGCCTACAACCGTCACATTGGGGAAATCATGACCTTTGACTATCATCTGGGTTCCGATAAGTATCTGTGCATCACCTGAAGAAAACTCGGCAAGGATCCTTTCAAAAGCACCTTTTTCGGAGGTTGTATCCTTATCCATCCTGAGAACTTTTTTGTCAGGATACATTTCCTTTACCTTGTCCTCTACCTGCTGTGTACCTACTTTAAAAGCAGAAAGGTATTTTGATCCGCAACCGGGACAAAGCGAAGGCTTATCCATCATCTCACCACAGTAATGGCACACCAGCTTTCCGCCTTTATGAAGGCTCATGGGCACGCTGCAATGGGGACAAAATATGGGCTTTCCGCACTCTCTGCAGGATATCTGGCCGGAAAAACCTCTCCTGTTTAAAAAGAGCATTACCTGCTCTCCGGAAGAAAGCGCTTCATCCATAAGGCTTTTAAGTCTTCTCGAAAACATGGATCTGTTTCTCTGCCGGAGTTCTTCCCTGAGATCTACGATCTCCGTTTCGGCAAGTTCTCCTCCCGCAGCCCTCTCAGTGAGTTTAAAAAGACGTATCTTTCCATCCATGCAGTCTTTATATGTTTCAAGGGAAGGGGTCGCAGAACCCATCACAAATGCGGCGGACGAACGTCCTGCTATATATTTTGCAACTTCTCTTGCATGGAACTTGGGAGTGTTTTCAGACTTATAGCTGCTCTCATGTTCCTCATCCATGATGATGAGACCGATGTCCGGAAATGGCGTAAAAAGGGCTGATCTGGGGCCTATGATGATATCAATATCCCCGTTTTCGGCTCTTTTACACTGATCGTATTTTTCACCTGCAGACATTCTTGAATTAAGAACGCTTACCCTGTCGCCGAATTTTGAATAAAATCTGGCAAGAGTCTGGTATGTGAGGGCTATCTCCGGTATAAGAAAGATAACCTGTCTTCCCATCAGGACTGTTTTTTCCGCAAGCCTTATATAAACTTCGGTTTTTCCGCTGCCGGTAATACCGTGTATCAGATAATTGCTGAATATTCCTTCATCCATATCATGAGAAATGGCTTTTACCGCAGCCTCCTGTTCTTCATTAAGAACGTTATTTGGGGCTTTCGATATCTCCGATACGGAAGGTTTTCTGTATTCTTTTGTTGTTTCTATATATGCAGCACCGCTTTTTACAACGCTTAAAACGGTCTGCATACTGACACCAAGATTATGGCTTATCCATTCTCCCGGTATACGCTCATTATCAAGAAGTGCGCTGTAAAGCTTTTCCTTGCCCTTTTGTTTTTTTCTGCTGCTTTCCGCAAGAAGAGCCATTATCTCTTCTCTTCCAAGCTTTCTGACAAGAACCTTTCTCTGTGTCTCCCTTACTTTGGATTTGACAGGGATAACAACCTTTAAAGCCTGTGAAAGGGTTCCGCCGTAATTATCTTTAATGAAGGATGCAGTTTCAAAGCTTCTTTCAATGGCACTTACGCTGCCTTCAACATAATCCATGATATCCTTTATCCTGCCGGGATCGTAGTCGGCAGTGTCCTTTACGGATATAACATATCCTTTTTTGGGGGTATTGCCGTTTCCGAAGGGAATGATAACTCTGCTTCCCGCGCAAATAATACCGGATAACCTGTCCGGTATCCGGTAAGTAAAAGGCCTGTCAAGTTTTTCTATGCTGATATCTATTATGACCTCGGCATAATGATTGCTTTCGGTATTATTTAATCCCACCCTGCTCTCCTGATAATCTTTTTTTCAAAAGCATGGAAAATAATTTTTATGATATATCTATCGAATATACATCATACTCAGCAAATACAGAATTGTAAGTTCTTATTTTTTCAATACTGTACGAACCGGGAAACTTATTTAAAAAATCACGGATATATTCTTCGGTAGTTCCTTCAAGTCTTAATCCGTCTACCACAGATTTAACCCCATCCTCTCCTTCGAAGACATCCCGAGCAATCATGAAATAAAAATTTTTATCCGGAATAGAATCTACATTTTCAACGCCGTCATGATAATCCGTAAAATAAAATGAATTCACATCCCTGAGAGGAACCATTAAATTATATAAATTCAACCTGGCATTTCCTACGATCATAACATCAGAATCCGTTGTCAACTTATGTATCTCCTCTTCATTATCATAAGGCATATTAAAATAATACGGATTACCATAAACAAAATTCTGCCTGTAGATCAGCAAAGCAAGAATCGCAATGGAAAAAGCCAAAACATAATATCTGCTCTTTCCTTTAAAAGAATCCCAAAACGAAATTATCATGCTGACAAAGCAAATAATGGTTGGAAACTGTGCAATCATAAAATACCTCGATACATAATACTGCGTACCTATCGGGGCAATAACCGTAACAGTCAGCATATAAGCAACAGAAGTAAGCAAAATAATATAGAAAAACGGAGAAATATTATTGACCGAAAGTGATAATTTCTTTTTGAACGAAACAATAATCTCTAAAGCCCGTTTTTTAAAAGAAGCAAACCATTTCTCCTTTCTAAATAAATAACAAATAAAAATCATTATAAAAAATATCATTAACGCAATTCCGGACCATGTAAGTATATTGGCGTATGTAAACGGAATATAGAAGCCAAGGCTTTCACCAAACATATGCATATTCGAAAAAATCAGTCTGGTGAAAAATGAATATCCGTTATGATTTTCACCACTCATCCAGCTTCCCACTCTGTTATATCTGAATGGATAAACAGCCATAAAAGTCAAAAGAGCCGCTAAAACTATTGAACCCAATTTGACGGAATCTATTCGTTTTTTTGTAATAAAAAGATATAAACAGCTAAATAAAGTAAGCCAAAAAGCGAACACAACAAAAAGTGTATGCGTAAAAAGACCAAGAAAAACCGACAGGTATAAAATAATCCCAAACAAAATACCCTGTTTCTTATTGGCTGGCATAATCAATCTCTGAATGGATAACATCATCAGCAAACCATAAAAACTTAAAACTCCATACATTCTTAAAAAAGTAAATGCACCGGAGCCCGCAATGCTAAAAGCAAAAAATAACAAGCTCAGATAGGCATTAATAAAACCAATCTTTTTATCGCGCAGGATGCTTAACGAAATTAAGTAAACAAGAATAAGAGATCCTATATAAAAAACAAAGTTAACGGAAAAAGAATAAGCCCATGAAAACGTTCCGGGAAATAACGAGGCCACAAAATGGATCATTATCTCGTAATTAGCAGGAGCTGTATCCTGCAATTTA
>CAMPAP010000032.1 GCA_946631935.1 uncultured Lachnospiraceae bacterium
ACTTTTTCTCTGCCGCTTTCCGCATCGATTATCCTGATCTCATCATAACCCGCATATACGATCTCTCCGGTATCTTCAAAGGTCTTAAGGATATCACCGTAATCATAGTCACCGACTATTTCAATGCTCCACTTTGTTTCCGAAAGATCCTGCTTAAAAGCAACTATCTCATCGTATCCGCTTATAACAAGACATGAATCCGGCGTAAAGACAATATCATTGACAAAGACAGACGAAGAATCGATGCTCTTTAAAAGTAAGTGATCGGAAAGATCCCACACATTAACCGATCCGTACTCATCAAGCATTGCAAGCTTCTTCTCATCAGGGCTTACTATGAACTTGCCTATCCTTTTTCCGGTACTGTATTTCCATACAGGAGCTATATCCGAAAAACCGGGAACACTGTATGTTCCAAGCGCGTTATGCAGGGCATATACAGCCTGGGTTGTCAGAGGCCTTGGATCATCTTCGGAAGGCAGCGCCGCAAGCGCAAGCTGTGTTGCACCGACTCTGTCATCATTATTCAAAAGCACGGCGGACTCTGCGGCAAGGTATCTTGACTGGTTGCACATGGATTCCATCAGATTGATCTGTGCGGTGTCGTAGTTCTGCTGTGCAAGCTTATAGTTTTTCTGGGCAAGATCATAATTACTTCTGATCTGGACAAGACTCCAGCAAAGATAAGCAATAATTCCCGCAAGCACCACCGAT
The DNA here is from genome assembly GCA_946631935.1 of uncultured Lachnospiraceae bacterium. Lineage (GTDB taxonomy): Bacteria > Bacillota > Clostridia > Lachnospirales > Lachnospiraceae > AC2028. The sequence goes on from CAMPAP010000032.1 coordinate 715, forward strand.
GCGCAGGATATGATCATGGCGTTTCTCCGCCTGACGTACTGTCTTCTCCTCTGGATAAGCTCATCATAAGAACAGCCAAGCATTGAAGCCGCAAGCCTTGGAAGTTCCACTTTTCTTGCTTTCTTGATACCTATACGGTAATCACAGCTTAAGGGCTCTATCAGCTCTTCTCTTGTTTCTTCCCTTCCGTCTGCAAGCTTTCTTGTCACCGTGTCATGCAAAAGGATATCCGGGATAACCTTTCCGGGATCTCCGTCCACAAGCACCGTGAAAATATTTTTCTTCCGGTGATATTTAAGGAATGTCTCGATCTCTTTGCGAACCCATATGGATTCCGAAGTTCTCTCAGAACATATGACGATAAGATGGTCGGATTCTTCCAGGGCCTTTTCTATGTTCTCATTCAGATCGCTGGTTATGGGCAGCTCTTCCTTGTCCCTGAATATTCTTTCAAATCTTTTTATTCCCGTTTTCTTCTGTATATCACGCGGGATCTTAAACCTCTCGAGACGCGTCTGTATCTCCGAGGCTATCGCGGAATCCTTCTCCGAATGTCTGTATGAAATAAACGCATTGTACTTCTTTATCATATTTCTCTCCCCATAAACCGAAATACTCTCATCCGCCAAAATACGATTTAAAACAAACAGTTATAACCACACCCAAATCATAACAGATCCGTATGGTTTATGCATTTTCACGACATTACCATTTTAACCACGCAGAAAGGTTTCTGCAACCTTTCTGACTATTTCAGCCATCAAAAAGGAGGAGAAAAAAATGCAGAAAAAAACCAAAAAAACAGGGAATGCAAAAACCAAAGACATGAGGATGGATACCGTGAAAAATATACGATCCATCATCGAACAGCTGGACAGACACCGGAAAAACGCATCATGCGGATACTTGTCGGCAGAATACTACGTGGATCTTGGCAAAAAAGTCAGATACCAGCGGACAGCACTGAAACTGTCCCAGGAAGAACTGGGAATGCTTTGGGGTGTGTCCCAGGCTGAGGTCTCCAATATCGAGCTGGGTAACAGAAAGGTTTCCGTGGAGCAGCTTTTCCTTCTGAAAATGCTCCGGCCCTCCATGGATCTTAACAGCCTACTCGGTTTTTATCCGGAAAAGGACGGAAAACTTTACGAGCAGCTCAGACTTCTTGAACAGACTTTAACTCCCAGGGATATCTCAGCCGTCACAAGCCTCATTGAACTGATCACAAATTCCGGTTCTCACATCCGGTAAAGGAGGAATCCGTGAAACCTGAGATATATAAAAGCCTCTGCTTTACCGCAAGATACGGCGCATGTGTAAATACCGGAAACCCATCAAGCTTCGTGTCCATGAAAAGCTACGGAATGGTCCTGACTTTATGTACCTTTTCCATACAGGACAATAAGGCTCTGGCAATACCCGTAAGCCTTGCGGAAGCATCCAAATGGAATATTCCCGTCCCTGATATGTTCAATATTGCCAGGGACAATACGCCGCATTTTTTCACTGTAAGCGTATATGATCTTAAAAAAAGAGAATTTGCCGATATGGACTGGAACAGGGACGGAACATATAATTTTGAGCCGCAGGAATTTAGCTTAGCCGCCGAAGATAACATACCATATGACAGCTGCAGCAGATACGGTATGAGATATCACTTGCGTTTTTCGCAGACAGTGGGCTGCGCTCCGCTCTTTTACCCGAATCTGATGAAAAGGATCTCCATGACCTCAAAAAAAGATCCGGTGATACTTATGAACGCTCCCGGGGAAATGTTTGTGTTTGAAGGGGAAAACGCCGTTACATACGCCAAAAAATATATCAAAGCCGTATCTCCCCATACCCCCGCTGCCAAAAACGAGATACTCATCTACAGATATCTGAAAAAAAACCGTGTACTCCAGGACCTTACCCGAATTCCCACCATATCATCAAAAGAAAACAAAGAAGCCCATATACCCGCAGGCAGTGTGCACAGCGCCTGGGGCGATACCGTGCTTCGGAGCAATATGTATGAGTGGAGGAATCAAAAAGATTCCGAAATCTTCAAAAACAAAAAAGACTCCCCGCCTTAATGGCGGGAAGCCCCTTGACACGATCATTTATATTATGTTCTTGATACCGTCGCAGATCCTTTTGGCTGCAGACGGATTGTTCATGGTATATATGTGAACGCCGTCGCATCCGCCGGCAATAAGATCGATTATCTGTGATACCGCATAGCAGAGACCGGCATCAAAAAGAGCATCTTTATTGTCCTCGTAACGGTCGATTATCTTCCTGAATCTTTCCGGTAGCTTGGCTCCGCAGGTTGTGACCATTCTCTTAATGGTCTTTGCAGAAAGACAGGGCATGATGCCCGGAGTTATGGGAACCTCTATCCCAGCGATCCTTGCATCTTCCACGAATGAAAAGAAATCATCATTGTCAAAAAAGAGCTGGCTTAAAAGGACCTCGGCACCCGCATCGACTTTTTTTCTGAGATTTAACATCTCACTTATCCTGTCGGATGAATCGGGATGATTCTCAGGGTAACACGCTCCCGCAATGCAAAAGTCCGTCTTGGGCCTTATGTATGAGATAAGATCGGAAGCATGCATGAAAACACCTTTTGACGGAGCATTGGGATTAACATCCCCACGAAGAGCGAGAATATTCTCTATTCCGGCATCCTCAAGCTGCCTGCAGAAATCATCTATCTCCTGCCTGTCATAGCAAAGACATGTAAGATGTGCGACAGCTTCCGTGTGATACTTTTCACGGATCTTATTACAGATCGCTATGGTCTTATTATTATTGGAACTTCCGCCTGCTCCGAATGTAACGCTGATATAATCAGGCTTCAGATCGCACAAAACCTCCAGTGTCTCATCGATATTATCAAGTTCGTCCCGGGCTTTGGGCGGAAATATCTCAAATGACAATACCCTGTCTCTGGACTTATAGATTTCCGTAAGTTTCATTTTTTATCCTTTCAGTAACAGGCTTATATTTATGGCTGATTATAACACATGCATCACGTCAGTTAAAAACCGTCACTTATGTCTTATAACTTCAAAGCGTTCAAGGCGGTAATCTTCACCCCTTTGTATCCCGCCCTTGCTCATGGCTATGGATATCTGCTCTTCCACGGTATCTACGCCTTCAAGGTCAGGAAGCAGAAGGCCTCGCCTTGATCCGCAGGTCACTATGACTCCGTATCTTTTTACATCAAGTTCATCCGGCGAATCTATGGGTTCAGGAGACGTCAGCACATCCACATTTATCTCAAGGTACGGAAGTTCGGACCTGTCTATGGGTTCAAACCTCGGATCATTTGTCGACGCACTTACCGCATTTTGAACGATCTCCTCCATGATGCTTGAAGCTGTCGGCAATATGGTTCCTATACAGCCGCGAAGCGCTCCGTGTTCGTGAATCGACACAAACACTCCGGCTCTTTTTTCTGTAAGTTCGGATATTTCCTCCTTTGTAAGAAGCGGGGCAAGCTCATCTGCCTTAGGATTTTTCCCGGTTCTTATATACCGGTCTATGGTCTTTCTTGCAATCTTCACATATCCGTCGCTTTTTTCAAGATTCGTATTCAGCCTTGCACTTTCTTTTTTAAGATAGATATCAAGAAATCTTCTGTCATCGTATGCAAGGGCTTTCCCGTCATCACCTGTCTCCGGATAGAAGCTGCATATGCCGTATCCCACACCGGTTACATCCTCATGGGAATAAACTTTCGCCTTTACCCTGCAGCCATCAAGTGCTCCGGCCATAATTACAAAAGACCTGTGTCCGCACTCAGCCGCCTTTTCGCAGAAGCCTTCATCGAATTCCAGCATCTCGCCAAAGGCTGCCCTTGATGCCGTATCCATTATCTTTTTATCATATTCGGGGCCTTCTTTTGCAAATCCGTAAGGTCCGTAATCCTGCAATTTGTGTGACAGATCCCCGCTTGCAATATATACACATCTTCTTCCCAGTTCTTCCGCGGATTTTTTTATGATCATTCCAAGCTCATAATGGGTGGGCAGATCAAGGCCTGACAGGCCTATCCTTACTATGCGGAAATCCGTGTATTTTTGCCTTATAAAAAAGAGAGGAACCATGGTCCCGTGATCGAGCCCGGGATCCTTTTCTCCCATTGTTCCCGCCTGCAGATCTGCCTTTCCGGCATTCTTTTCTATAAGGCTGACAAGTTCGGTATCATATTTCTCATCAAAGGAAACCCCGGCTGCACCAAATCTTCCGAAATCCCCTCTTGCGCCTTTTTTCGGCGAGATATGGAAATAGTCATAATACATTACGGAATGGGGACTCGATATTATGATGGTTTCGGGTTTTATCGCTGCTATCTCTTCGGCAACACGCTTATACGAATCTATGGTCTTTTGTACCTGCTTTTCACTTCCCTTTCCCACCTCAGGAACGATCATCGGAGGGTGTGGAACCATAAAAGCCGCTTCTATTGCCATATCACAGACTCCTTAACTGACTGTCAAAAATCATTTATCAAGTATCTCCTCAAGCTTAAGAACTTCAAAGCCCTCGGCCTTACCCTTGAGTTTTACTGTTCCTCCAAGAGACGTACAGCGGATCCTGCCTTCAAGAGCATCCGCAACGACCCTGCTTATATATACACATCCGCCGGGCGCATTGGCTTCAAGGCGGGCTGCCGTGTTGACGGTATCGCCTATGGCAGTATAGTCCATATGTCTCTCTGCTCCCATATTGCCTACGACTGCGGGACCGAAATGCACTCCGACTCCGACTCTTAATTCCTCACCGATCTCTTCCTTTAGTTCATCGGAAACTCTGGCAGCTCCCTCTACGATCCCCTGCGCGGTTTTCACGGCATTAAAGACCGCATCCTCCTGTGGAAGGGGTGCTCCCCAGAACGCCATCATTGCATCTCCGACGAATTTGTCCAGAGTTCCTTTATTGTCCTCAACGCATCCGCTGGCCATTGTCAAATAACGGTTAAGGATAAATACCACCTTTTCGGGATCGAGCCTTTCAGACATGGTGGTAAATCCTCTGACATCAACGAAAAGCACCGCAATGTCGCAAAGCTTTCCTCCAAGTGACAGAGCCCCTGTTCCTTCCTTAAGGATCTCCTGCACGATCTCCGGAGCAACATATCTTTCAAAGGTACTTGTTATCTGACGCCTCGCCTTTGCGGCACTAAGATAATGAAATACAACCGAGACAACGTAACCTGCAAATATTCCGACGGGAATCCAAAGCGGATGAACAATGATGCCTTTGTCATATATCTTTACCGCGCAAAACAGCCAGATCACTATCGAAGCACTGCCCAGCACCATTGACGGCAGTATCTTTTTCGAAAAGAAAAAAATGTATAACAGAAAGAGTACCGCAAGCATTACCATGTACTGCAGATTGTTCGGTATCTCCCTGCGGTAATTGGAGTTTAAGAACTGCTGGGTCTCATTTGCCTGGAATTCAACGCCGTACATGGCATTTGAACGGTCAATGGGTGTAAAGTAAGCATCCTGGAGTCCCGCTGCATAGGGTCCGATAAATACGATCTTATCCTCATAGTAGTCAGGAGGAATATTACCCTCGTAAAGATCAAGGAAGGACTGGTCATAATAGTCGCCTGATTTTCCGGTAAATGTAACGTAGAATTGTCCGCGTTCATTGGTCTCGGGAGGAACAAAAGGCTTGCCAAGCTTCCTGCAGTATAGTTCCACCGCCTTATACGGCATGGAATAAACTCTCTCACCCGGATCGATGTACATGATGCCGTGTCGCATGATTCCGTCCGTATCGTACATGGCATTGATATGTCCCTGGCTTGTTACTTCTTTTAAAGCATCATAGGGTTCTTCGTAAAGAACGATGCGGTAATCATCCCACTCCGCTGATCCGTCATCCGACTTAAACCATCCGGATGAAAATGATGCGGCTGTGGCAGTTACAACGCAGCCAAGTTCATCGGCAGCCTTTGCAAGCCTTTCATCTGCTTCAGGATCGGTCTCCCCCGAATAAAGCGTATCTATCGCAACAGCGGCAGGTCTTTTCTCAGGATCCGAGGCCAGATTCTCAAGCGCCTGTGCCATGATATTTCTGTCCCACGTATTATATGGGCCTATGGTCGTCAGAGTCTGTTCATCTATGCCGAACAAAATGACATCTCCGTTCACATACTGGGGTTTTTGATACAGATTATCCTGGAGCCACTGGTCAAGCCAGTCAAGGATCCCCAGGCGGACCAAGATGACAAAAGCAACTGCGAGTGCAAGTGAGTATATGGTTTTATATATGGAGGTTTTTTTAATACTTTTCATCACTCTATATAAACCGTAATATCCTTTTCAGCAACAACCGAGGAATCAGATATCTTTTTTACAATCACATTAACATTCAAAATATCCTCGGATTGTGCTGTACTTTTCTTTCTGACATTAAATACGCCCACCCCGTTTCCTGATGAGTTACTGAATGTACCGACAGTCTGGTCAAGTTCCAATTCACCGCTACAGGATGCATACCATTGATACTGGCCAAGTTGCTCTGCAGTCATTCCGCTGGCAGTTATCGTCATCTCAGCATATCCATCATCTTCCAGCGTAAGAGGAGAAGGAGAAACAGAAATACCGAATGAATTAACATATACGTGAACAAGAGCTCCTACGCTGGGACTTGCAACCGAATACCCATGAATCCTGGTATGACCGGCTCTAAGCCCGGTAACTCTTCCGTTATTGTCAACAGTTGCAACATCAGTAGGATCAACACTGGAATCATAAATTTCCCATATCATTGATTTATTCGCAGCATTATCCGGACTAAGAGCATAATAAACCTGAACCGTTCCGCCCACCGAAACATTCACTTGACTTTCCGCTGTAATCTGGTTTACTACCACCTCTGAAACCGACACATCACATGACGCGCTCTTACCGCTTCCGTCACGGGCAGTTGCGGTAATGGTGGCAGAACCTGCCGAAACACCTGTGACAACACCGGATGAATTTACCGTGGCAACCCCCGGAGCGCTGGTAGACCAGCTTAAAGCTTTGTTTGTGGCATTCGAAGGGAATACACCGCATGATAAAGTGATTGTGTCGCCTACATCAACCGAAGCTTCCATGACCATCTCCAGCTGCGAGATAAGGACGGTGGAATCATCGTCGTCATCATCGTCATCGTCGTCATCATCATTTGTCTGATCGTCGGTATTTTCCAAAGGAGGCTCTGCCGGAGGAATAACCGGTATCACATCCGCCTGCTCATCAGGAATAACTGTCGGAGGGTCCTGCTGCTTTGGCGGATCCTGCTGCTTCGGAGTATCCTTCTCATCCTCCTTTTTTTCTTCCTTATTGTCTTCCTCTTCTGTTTCTTTAACTTCTTCTTTTTCTTCTTCCTTTACTTCTTCCTCTTCTTTGGGGGTGTGAAGATTTTCATATATTTCTTTTATTTTATCCTTATCCCACCCGGTTGCCTGACATACTCTGTCCATAAGTACGGGATGTTCAACCAGAAAATCCACTACTTCGGGCGGAAGATCTTTCTCCATTGCATTTTCAAGGCTGAAAGTTACGCTCTTTTCATCATCATCAAGTATGTAAACGTGAACGATCTGCCCCGCATGCGCCGTTGTCTTTATCTCTTCGCCGGTGCTGGGATTGATCCCCGTTATCTCAACAGTTCCGTCCGTTATCAGTATCCCGTCAGCACCGCCCTGTTCAACAAATACGTATCCTGAGGTTCCCCTGATACCCACAACCATTGTGGATGTGCTTATCTGGAATGTCTCATCGGCTTCGAGTTTTTTGCTGACATCAAAGAAAAGTGAACCTTCTACAAGATTCAGAGCAAGTTCCTTGCCGCTTTGAATAAACTCCGCACGGCTCTTTTCGTGGATCTTGACCATCTTATAATCGTCGAGGCTGATGGATACAAAACTGTCGACTGCAGTTGACAACACATCTCCGCTGTTAAGCTTAAGATTATCAATTATCTCTTTTATCTTTCCGCCGGATTCAAGAGTAACGGTTCCCTGCATCTCCATAAGGCGCATGGTTGTTGCAGTTATCTTATTTTTATTTTTCATGACAAAAATAGCAGTGGCAGCCCCGATTACCACAAGAGCTGCTGCTATGGCAATAATCATTTTTTTATTCACATTCTTAAGCATATTCACTTGGTATTATACTTCTATCAACATTCTTTCACGGGCAAAGGATGCATTTTTGTCCCCACAGTTTTTTTCCATTTCACGCAGTTTCTCATCATCATGTCTCGGATCATGATGGACAAAAAGAAGGCGGCGTGCCCTGCTTTTTTGAAACACCTTCATCCCTTCTCTGACAGTTGAGTGTCCGAACCCCTTCATCTTCTCATACTCATCATCGGTATACTGTCCGTCATAAAAAAGAAGGTCGGCATCTTTTGAAAAAGCGGCAAGTTCGTCATTTTTTTCATCCGTATGCTCATAGTCGGTGGCATACACGATGGTCTTTCCTTCACATTTCAGTTTTATAACAAGTGAACCGCCGGGATGATTGGATTCCATTGTGGTGATCTCAAAATCTCCGAGTTCAAGCGAATCTCCGAATTCGTGGAAATTGACATTAGCCGGATAAACCTCCACGGGAGCCGGCCAAAGAGGCGGGGACATGAATCTTTTTATCTGCTCATAGGGATTTAATCCATCCCTGGTTTTGGCATATATATCCACATCATGGCGTGATAATAAAACAGGAGAAAGTCCGAGACCTATAATATGGTCCGCATGTGTATGGGTAAGAAGAACAGATACTTTTTTGTCTTCTGTCCGGGGAGCCTTCAGCATTCCGCTGCCGGCATCAAGAAAAACAGCCTGTCCCGCAGTCTCTACGAGAATGCAGGAAGTAGCTCCTCCGAATTCATTATATTCTTTTCCGCTTACGGGGATTGAACCTCTGACGCCGAGAACAGTTAGCTTCATTCGTAGATCACCCTGTTTCTTCCGGTCTCTTTTGCGGTATACAGATGTCCGTCCGCAACGCTTACGTTCTCTTCTATGGTCTTGGACGGATCAAATACGGCACATCCGAAGCTCATGGTAAGATCGATGATATTTCCCTCGGCATTGCAGGGCGAATTCTGGAGCTTCTCGCGGATCGTCTCCGCCTTTGCAACGCATCCCTCAAGATCCGTATCCGGCATGAGCATGATGAATTCCTCTCCGCCCCAGCGGTATACACCTTCATTTTCGCCGGCAAAGCTCTCAACCAAAGCCGAAGCGAATTCAAGGACCCTGTCTCCCGCATTATGTCCGTATGTATCGTTGACACGCTTGAACTTATCTATATCGCAGATGAAAAGAGAAAGTTTTCTCTCTCCTGAAAGTACTTTTCCGTACTTATTTGAAAAATCCTGATAAAAGCCCATACGGTTCTTCAGACCGGTGAGCTTGTCATGCATTGACTCGTCTCGGAAAGTCTCTGACTCAAGAGCTATTCCGCAGATAAGAGCTGCGAGCGAAAGGGCCCTCACATCGCGCTCTTCATCAAAACCGCCATCAAGCTTATTGATTATCTGAAAAGCCCCTATATATTCCCCGTTTATGTTTGTGACAGGCATTACAAGAACCGATTTTGTGGTATATCCTGTCTTTTTATCAACAGAAGGATTGAAGTCCGGATCACTGTAGGGATCGTTGGTCACAAGCACACTCTTGTTGCGAAGCGCCTTCCCAACAAGTCCCGACTGGTCGGGAATCACTATCTTATCGGTCCCGGTTGCAGAGACAGTCCAAAGCTCGTGATGCCTTTTGTCCCATTTCCAAAAGCTTGCCCTGTCCGCCCCGGCAAGCACCTTGCCAAGCTCCGTCAGATAGCTGAAAACCTCTGAATGGTCCCTTGAAGAACCTTCTGACATAGTCTTGTAAAGACTGCTGCAGATGTCGTAGATCTGAGATAATGTCTGATTTGAGCCGTTATCGGTAGACATATTTTAACCCCCTCTGTTTTGCGTGATATATTTCATACACAATACGTGGTAATTTTAACATGCAGCGCCCTTAACCTTCAATAAATTTATACATTGCCGAGGTATACAAATCTCAGCTTTTCTCTTGCCACATCCGCCAGTTCGTAAAGTCTTTTTACGTCCGTCGCCGGCCTGTCCGTCATATGAAACCG
>CAMPAP010000033.1 GCA_946631935.1 uncultured Lachnospiraceae bacterium
TCTGCGATTTTGACGGATATCCCATGGGCGCCGGCTTTATCAATATGAATTCAAAGATAAGGGTCCGCATGCTCACAAGATCCAAGGATCCGGTGATAGATGATGAATTTCTTTCATCCAGAGTAAAAGCCGCATGGGAATACAGAAAATCCGTCATGCCCCGCTCTGATCTTGACTGCTGCCGCATAATATTCGGAGAGGCTGACTTTCTTCCCGGACTTGTTGTGGATAAGTATTCGGATGTTCTTGTAACAGAGTGTCTTGCTCTTGGAATGGAACCTCTTAAAGAAAAGATCCTCGGCTTTTTGAAGGAATATCTTTTGGAGGACGGATTTTTAGTCCGGGGCATTTACGAGCGTTCGGATGCTCCCGTCAGAAAAAAAGAAGGGCTTCTTCCGTTTAAAGGCTTCATCGGAAGCGAATTTGATACAAATGTTGAGATAGTCGAAAATGGTGTCAGATATCTTGTGGATGTGGTAAACGGGCAGAAAACCGGTTTTTTCCTGGATCAGAAATATAACCGCCTTTCCATGCAGAAGGTCATATCGGGGCTCAGGTCATCCCGCGGAAGTGTCAGAGTCCTTGACTGTTTTACTCATATGGGAACCTTTGCATTAAACTGCGGATACGCCGGTGCGGATGATGTGACGGGGCTTGATATCTCAGAGTATGCAGTAAGTCAGGCTTTAGAAAATGCCAAAAGAAACGGTCTTCAGGATACAGTAAGATTCAGGGCGGCAAATGTACTCGATGAACTTCCGCTTTTATATGAAAAGGGTGAAAAATATGATGTGGTGATCCTGGATCCCCCTGCATTTACCAAGTCAAGAGAAGCAACAAAAAATGCCATAAAAGGATACCGTGAGATAAATATGAAGGGACTCAGGCTTGTTAAAGACGGCGGATTTCTTGCCACATGCTCGTGTTCACATTTTATGACCCAGGAGCTTTTTACGGAAGTGATCTCCCAGGCTGCAAAGGCAGTTCACAAAAGACTGAGACAGGTGGAATTCAGGACCCAGTCCCCGGATCATCCGATCCTGTGGGCTGCAGATGAATCCTATTATCTGAAGTTTTTTATCTTCCAGGTCTGCGAAGAAAAATAAGAGCGGTAATAAGAACGGGAATATGTGATATAATAGATTGTTAATTTAAATCAGAGCAAAGTGAAACGCTAACATGAAGAAAAAGATAGGTCTCAGCCTGCATTCAATAAAAGAAAAAAACATATCCCCCATTTATGCCCTCGGCATGGTGTGGATGATACTCGGATTTTTATACTCCATGAGGTATATCATCGTTCACGGAAATGTGGGTCTTTTTTCGGATATATCCGGAGAGATGCTGCTTGCGGATCTCCTCAATAAAGAGCACAGGCTCATGACGGATTCCTGGTTTTATTCCACGGAAGTTTATGCGGTGCACTTTGTCACATTTCTTCAGCTTGGTCTGCTTCTTTTTCCCCACAACTGGTATATGGCCAGGATAACTGCCTCAATACTCATCTTCCTTGCTACGATTTTTTCATATTTTTACTTTGCAAAGGGTATCGGCATGAAAGAGTATGCCCCCTGGGGTGCGGGCTTTCTGATGTGGCCCTTCTGCAATCTGTGGCTTACATGGAATACTCTCTATGCATTCAATATGCTCTTTCCTCTTTTGACCATAGGCATCATAACCAATTATAAAGCAGAGTATGGCAGGGCAAAAAAGGTAGTCATGATCCTTCTTGGATGCCTTATGACATTCTTAAACGGAATGAACGGCCCGAAGCTTTTCCTTTTATGCTATATCCCCTGCGCAGGCGCTTTCCTTCTCTGCCTTATGATATCTGCAGGAGAAAGCGGTGAAGAAAGCCTTGTGGCCTATCTTAAAAAATCAGGGCTTGATGTTGTCCGCGCCGGAATGTCCCTTCTGTTCCTTCTTTCGAACATGGCGGGATATCTTCTTAACCATACGGTGCTTTCAAAAAAATACACATTCATGGATTATGATTCATCAACCATGTGGCTTAACGGAAGAAACCGTTCATATGACGAGCTTCTGGATGAATTTATACGAGTGTTCGGATACCAGCCTGATTCCCGGGTGGTTTCGGTTCAGGGAGTGGCAACATTAATGAGCCTTCTTCTTGGAGTCATAATGTTCCTCTGCGTTATATGGTGCGGGGCATCCCTTAAGAAGATCGGCAGTCAGGAAAGGCCGGCAGCTGCCATCAGCTTTATCGCATTTACCTTCTGCTTTGCGCTTTTCTGCTATATTACAGGCTACAGCAACTGGCACTGGACTATTCAGTTTCCTTTTTATATAACCGGATTTTTGATACTGGTCAAAAATACAAATCTTAAGGTGAAGGCGGTCAATGCCCTGATCCTTTCCGTCTTCGGATTGTGCATCTGCTTTATGTCCAGAAATACCGTCAATCTGCATGTAAATGACGATATAAGACTCGGGGCTGCGGATCAGGTGGAAGCGGCAAGGTACCTTGAATCCGAAGGCATAAAATACGGAATGGCCATGGCCTGGTCCGGACAAAAGATAGAGGAGCTTACAAGCGGAAAGGTCGAGATGTATGTTGTGGACTCATATAATTTCGGTTATATCCCTTCCAGGTGGCTCCAGAAAAAATCCCATCTTACGCCGCCTCCTTCAGGCGAAAGGATCGCGGTTGTGATAGCCGATCTTGAATATGCAGGGGATGTCTATGACCTTGATATAGTAAAATACGGTGATTACACTTCGGAAAAAGTGATAGGCACCATACATATATTTACATTTGATTCTTATGACAGGATAAGCGAAGCCTTTGAAAAGGCATCCGCCGAAAGGCAGTAACCGAAAACAGTAACCGGGCTTTCATAATTGATGAGGGGAAAAAGACGGCATGCAGCTTATCGTCGGAGTCAATCCGGAATAAAATTGTAATTAATAATCGTATCGGAGGTAATACAAATGGCACTTGAAGGCAGAGAAAGCGGAATACTTTTTCCGGTTTTTTCCATACCGTCAAAATTCGGTATAGGTTGTTTTTCAAAGGAAGCATATGACTTTGTGGATTTTCTTGAGGGAGCCGCCCAGGGCTACTGGCAGATACTTCCCTTGGGACCTACCGGATTCGGTAATTCTCCGTACCAGTCTTTTTCGGCATTTGCCGGGAATCCCTATTTTATCTCGCCTGAGAAACTAATCGAAGAGGGGCTTCTTACATGGGATGAGTGTAATGCCGCTGATTTCGGAAATGATGAAACAAAGGTTGATTACGGGGCAATGTATGAACACCGTGATGATCTTTTAAAACTTGCATGTGAGAGGTTCATGAAGGAGGGCAGGGAGAAAAAAGAGTATGAAGCCTTTCTGAAAAAAGAGTCTTCATGGCTTCAGGATTATGCTCTTTTCATGGCGGTAAAGAGGCACGAAAAAGGTGCGTCCTGGCTTAACTGGGATGAAGATCTTAAGAGGAGAAAAAATGAAGCTCTTGATAAGATAAGAAAAGAGCTGGCAGATGAAATAGAACTTGTTTATTTCAAACAGTATGAATTTGATAAGCAGTGGAGAGCTCTCCGGGAATATGCCAACAAGAAGAACGTAAAGATAATCGGGGACCTGCCTTTTTATGTATCCTTGGACAGCGCTGACTGCTGGGCTCATCCCGAAGTTTTCCAGATGGATAAAAACCTTGATCCCAAGGTTGTTGCGGGATGCGCTCCCGACGCCTTTTCACGCACCGGTCAGCTCTGGGGTAATCCCATCTATGACTGGAAGAAGCTTGAGGCTGATGATTTTTCCTGGTGGGCTGACAGGATAAAAAGAAACTATGATTTCTACGATGTGATCAGGATAGACCATTTTCACGGCTTTTGTGAATATTATGCAGTTCCTTACGGCGATGAGACTGCGGAAAACGGAAAGATGTGCAAAGGGCCCGGAATAAATCTTTTCAGATCTCTTGAGAAAAAGCTTGGAAAGCTGGATATCATCGCAGAGGATCTGGGAAACAATACCGAAGAAAACGAAAAACTGTTAAAGGAGTCCGGCTTCCCCGGAATGAAGGTCCTGCAGTATGGTTTTACAAGCTGGGACAGCTACTATGTAAACCACAGGCACATACAAAACTGTGTGGTCTATACCGGAACCCATGACAACACCCCCACAAGAGCCTGGGTGGAAGAGATAAATGACGGAGAGAGGGATTTCTGCAGAAGATACATAAATTCCATGAATTCGGATTACGGACAGTTGGTCTGGGATATCATCAGAGAGGCTTACCGTTCTGTTGCTGATCTGTGCATCATACCCCTTCAGGATTATCTTTGCCTCGGGAAGGAAGCCCGTCTTAATACCCCCGGTACATCTGATGGCAACTGGGAGTGGAGACTTCGTCCCAATTTCCTGTCAGAGGATCTGAAAAAGAGTATCCGCTCCCTGACAGAACTGTACAGCAGGGTTCCGAAAGAAAAGAAATCCCAGGAAGAGTAAGACTTCAGATGAAGACACAATTTCTTGCATAAATCGTTCGGTAGTGATACAATATATTGGGGTTTGGATTTTCAAAACCCGGAAACAAATCATTATGAGTTAAAAGGAGAGAAAAATGAGCTTAGAAACAAGTAACAAAATACTTAAGGTTTTCGGTATTCTCGACATCGTTTTCGGTGCTATCGGAATTGTCGTAGCAATCCTTGCACTGGTCGGTGGCGCTGCAGTTGCTACAATGGGAGATCAGATTGGCGTCAGTGATGGTGATGCTGCAGCCGTAGGCGGAGTTGTTATTATTGCCGGCATCATAGCACTTGTCAGCGGAGTTGTTTCCCTTATTGAGGGTATTCTTTCGCTCAAGGCTGTCAAGGACAATACCAAGATTATGCCTGCATGGGTATTCGCAATTGTTGCACTCGCTATCAGCGTTATCAGTGTAATTATCAATCTTGCTCAGGGAAACGGAGTAA
>CAMPAP010000034.1 GCA_946631935.1 uncultured Lachnospiraceae bacterium
AAGAGGCGATGAGCAGGTATACGAAGGTGAGCTTTCAAGCCTTAAGAGATTTAAGGATGATGTCAAGGAAGTTAAGGAAGGCTTCGAGTGCGGTCTTGTATTTGACGGATTCGACAGCATCCAGGAACTTGACAGAGTAGAAGCGTACGTAATGGTTGAGGTTCCCAGAACGTGAAAAAAAACAGTATAAAAAATATAAGACTTAATTCCGAGGTTCAAAAAGAACTTTCATCGATAATAAGGGATGTTAAGGATCCCAGGGTCAGCCCCTGGACAAGCGTATCCGAGGTCTATGTTGCCCCGGATCTTAAGACCTGCAAGGTATGGATATCAGTTCTCGGATCCGATGAAGACAGAGACAATACCCTTAAAGGGCTTTCAAATGCCGCAGGATACATAAGACACGAACTTGCCGTCAGGATGAACCTTAGAAATACTCCCGAACTTACCTTTATTTCCGATACATCGGCAGAGTACGGTGTGGAAATGATACGTAAGATCGATTCTGTCGTTGCAGAGGATAATGCAAGGCATGTTGATACACCGGATGATGAGGCCGGCGAAGAAGAGGATAATTAATGATAGATATCATCAAAGAATGTTCAGATGCAAAAAAGATAGGTATCAGCGGTCACATGAGACCTGACGGAGATGCCATTTCTTCCTGTCTTGCTCTGAGAAAATATCTGAAAAATGCCCTGCCTGATGCTGAGGTCAGCGTATATCTTGAAAATCCCATCCCTACCATATTCGATGACGAAGCAGGATATGATGAGATAATCAGGGAATTTGAGGACGGCCTTGTTTTTGATGTTTATTTTTCCCTGGACTCTAACAGGGAAAGACTCGGAAGCGCCGGAAAATATTTTGACACAGCAAAAAAGCGCATAAATATCGATCATCATGAGAGTAACAAAAAAGGTGTCGGAGATATCAATGAAATTGAGCCCGATATCAGTTCCACATGTGAACTGCTCTATAAGCTTTTTGATAAAAAATATATCGATGACGATATTGCAAGATGTCTTTATACAGGCATAGTTACTGACACCGGCGTCTTCCAGTATTCATGCACTTCTCCGGATACCATGAGAGTTGCAGCAGATCTTATGACTTACAATTTCGATCATTCTGCTCTCATCCAGAGATGCTTCTATGAAAAGACATATCTCCAGTCCCAGATACTTGGAAGGTGTCTCATGGAGAGCGTCAGATTTATGGACGGAAAATGCGTGGTAAGCTGGGTTGATAAAAAAACCCAGGAATTCTACGGAGTTACCAGCAAGGATTATGAAGGCATCGTATCCCAGCTCCGGAATATCAGGGGAGTCGATGTTTCAATCTTTATGTATGAAACGGAGAATCTCGTATATAAGGTTTCTCTCAGATCCTCCGAAAGGGTCAATGTTGCCAAGATCGCCGAAAGATACGGCGGAGGCGGACATGCAAGAGCTGCGGGATGTAACATGGCAGGAACCGTATATGACTGCGTGAACAATCTTTCAATGTATATCGAAAAGCAGCTGGTCTGCGCCTCGGAGGAAGATACGGCAAATGTCTGATCCGGGCATTAACGGAATACTTAACATATCAAAGGAGGCGGGATACACCTCCTTTGATGTTGTTGCGGTAGCAAGAGGCGTATACAGACAAAAAAAATGCGGACACACCGGTACTCTCGACCCCATGGCCACGGGAGTTCTCCCTGTAGCTTTCGGGAAAGCCACCAAAGTATGCGGGATGATAACCGACTGGGATAAGGAATATATCGCCGAACTTCTTTTGGGAAGAACTACCGATACCCTTGATATCACAGGCAGCATAACCGGGGGAGATGAGAAACTGGCCATGAGCCTTGATGAAGCTGATGTGAAAGATGCTGTCATGGGCTTTCTCGGAGAATCATATCAGGTTCCGCCCATGTACTCTGCACTTAAGGTGGATGGCAGGAGACTTTACGATATCGCACGAAGCGGCGGGAGCGTTGAACGGAGCATGCGAAAGGTCAATATCCGCAGGATCGAGATCATGGATATCAATCTTCCCGTGGTAAAGTTTAAGGTGCTTTGTTCAAAGGGTACATATATCAGGAGCCTTTGCGATGATATAGGAAAAAAGCTTTTATGCGGAGGCTGCATGCAGTCTCTTGTAAGGAGCATGGTGGGACCTTTTACCCTTGATGAAGCCGTTACTCTTTCTGATATAAAAAAGCTTCGGGATGAAGGGGATGAAGAAGGCCTTCGCAAATTGCTCGTCCCTGTTGAGAAGGTTTTTTCGTTTCTTCCGGGTGTAAGGGTAAAAGGTGCATCCGAAAAACTTTTGTCTAACGGAAATAAGCTTTTTTCAGAAGACCTTGAAGAAGACATTAAAGCAGATATAAAGATAAGTCAGAAACAGAAATTCAGAGTATATCATGCTGACGGCGTATTTGCCGCAGTTTATGAATACGATCCTTCAACCGGCATAATGAAGCCGGATAAAATGTTTTAAAAGTGGAAATAATATCGGGTACAAAAGATTTTTATATAAGTTCTCCCACTGCCGTTGCCATCGGCAAATTTGACGGTGTGCATATCGGGCATCAGAGGCTTCTTATGGAGATTGCAGAAAAAGGATTAAAATCCTGCATCTTCACATTTGATCCTGCCCCTTCTGTTTTTTTCGGGAAAGAAAAATCTCTTCTTACCACAAAAAAAGAAAAAAGAATACTTCTTGAAAGAAAGGGTATCGACATACTCGTGGAGTTCCCTTTCGATGCGGAGACTGCGGCAACTAAGCCTGAGGCTTTTCTTGACGATATCGTTGTCGGAAAAATGGGAGCTTCTCTTATTGCGGCAGGCGAAGATCTTTCCTTCGGAAAAAAAGGTGAAGGAAACAGCGCCCTTTTAAAAAAATACGGATCGGAGAACGGCCTGGATATAAGGGTGATCGATAAGCTTAAGGTCCGGATCGGCGACGGAAATGAGGAGTATGAGGTCAGCTCGACGCTGATAAGGGATATGATTCTTTACGGTAAGATGGAGGAAGCAGAGCAGCTTCTCGGTATTCCTTATTTTATTTTTGGGACGGTGGTTCACGGCAATCACATGGGGTCGGGCCTTGGATTTCCCACCATCAATCTTATCCCCGAAGATGATAAACTCCTTCCTCCAAACGGGGTCTATACATCGGATGTGATCATTGGCGGAAAAAAATACAGGGGGCTTACCAATATAGGAACAAAGCCCACGGTCTCCGATAAGGGCATAAGGGGGGTTGAAACGTATATATATGATTATGATTCGGATGCGTACGGTATGGAGGCCGAGCTGTACCTTAAGTCTTTCAGAAGGCCGGAGATGAAGTTTTCATCCGTTGGTGAGCTTAAAGACAGACTTATGAAAGATATTTCCGAAAACCGAAAATAAAATCTTGCGGGCGGGCACTTGTTCGGATATAATCTAGTATGCAGAATAACGGGAAAAAAATGTGGCCGCGAGAAGACGGCAAAGAGGGTAATATGGATATTTCGGTTTTTGTTTCACTGTGTGGAGGATTGGGACTTTTCCTCTATGGAATGAAGATCATGAGTAAGGCGATCGAGACAGTTGCAGGTGCCAAGCTCAGACATATACTTGAGATTTTTACGACCAATCGTTTTTCCGGCATGATCGTCGGACTGATATTCACTGCAGTGATCCAGTCGTCGTCAGCCTGTACAGCGATGGTCGTTTCTTTTGTAAACGCAGGTCTGATGAATCTTTATCAGGCGGCGGGAGTAATCCTGGGCGCCAATATCGGTACCACTGTCACTTCTCAGCTTGTTTCTTTTAATATAAGTAAATATGCACCGATAATACTTCTTGTTGGCGTTATCTGTGTTATGTTCGGAAAAAAGCAGAAATACAGAGATGCCGGGGAAATAGTGGTCGGATTCGGTATCCTTTTCATGGGACTTCAGACCATGAGTTCTTCCATGAGTTATCTGAAAGAAGATCCTGCTGTCGCAAACATTCTGCTATCCATCGACAATCCATTTCTCGGTACTTTGATGGGCTTTGCCATTACCTCCATAGTACAGAGTTCTTCTGTTACCGTATCCATTGTGCTCCTTATGGCAAGGCAGGAACTGCTTACTCTTCCCATATGTCTCTATATCATAATGGGCTGTAATATAGGCGCATGTTCCACCGCAGTGCTTGCTTCTCTTTCCGGTAAAAAAGATGCAAAGCGCGCCGCAATGATACATCTCTGGTTCAATGTCATAGGCACCGCAATAATGTATGTAATTCTTTTCTTTGCAATGGATCCCGTTATCAGTTTCATTCAGTCATTCTCTGCGGATAACGGAAGATTTGTGGCTAATGCCCACACTCTCATAAAGATAGCGCAGGTCATCATTCTCTTTCCCTTTATCAAACCTCTTGTTAAGCTTTCCGTTGCCACAGTCCGTGGCGAGGACAGAAAGGTCGGTTACAGAGAAAGCTTCCAGCTTAAATATATCGGTTCAAAGGTTATCTTCAATCCCGCGACCGCAATGATAGAAGTTGTCAAGGAAATTGACAGAATGGCATCCCTTGCCAGCGAGAACTTAAACCGTGCCATGAATGCCCTTATCACTCTTGACGAGGAAGATATTGAAGAAGTTTACAAGGTGGAGGAAAACATCAACTTCCTCAATCATGCCATCACGGGCTATCTCGTGCAGATCAACCAGCTGCCCCTTCCTGTTGAAGATCTTAAATCCATCGGCTCCATGTTCCATGTTGTTAACGATATTGAGAGAATAGGCGACCATGCTGAAAATGCAGCCGATGCAGCAAAACAGCGCAAGGAGAACGGTGCCGTTCTTTCGAAGGTTGCCCTTACCGAACTCGGCGAGATGCTTGATATGGTCAATGATATAATCAGATACTCCATGGAGATATTTGTCGACAGCAATGAGACCCATATGCAGGATGTCATAGATCTGGAAAACAGGATCGATGCCGAGGAAAGAAGACTTCAGGAAAATCATGTGGCAAGACTTGCGGCAGGGGAATGTTCACCGGAAGCCGGCATGATCTTTTCCGATATCGTTTCGGGACTTGAAAGAGTTGCAGATCACGCCACAAATATTGCATTTGCAATAAGGGAAGAAGAGGATAATTTAAATGCAGCAAGGCAGGGAGCTCTTCCCGTTCAGTGAGGAAAAGATCCGGTTAATGCAGGCAGATGACTAAGCTGAGGTTTGGCGAAAGCAAAGGAAGCTTTTGCTGACATAAACGAATGCAGATACGCAGCAGTTTAAGGAGGTTTATTATGAAAAAAATATTGGCAGTATTACTTATGTCCGTAATGGTGATGAGTCTTGCATCATGCGGAAAGTCTTCATCAGGAACCGCTCAGGCCGGAGTTCTTGTCATGGCTACGAATGCGGAGTTTCCCCCTTACGAATATCATGAAGGCGGAGACATCGTCGGAATCGATGCAGAGATCGCAGCAGCTATCGCAGAGAAGATGGGATGCACTCTTGAGATCGAAGATATTGCGTTCGATTCCATCATTGCAGAGGTCGATTCTTCCAAAGCGGACATGGGTATGGCAGGAATGACCGTTACCGAAGACAGAAAGCAGAGTGTGGATTTTTCAGTAACCTATGCCGTTGCACGTCAGGTTGTTATCGTTAAGGAGGGCGGAGACATCGCATCCATAGATGATCTTGCAGGCAGGAAGATCGGTGTTCAGCAGGGAACTACCGGTGATATATATGCATCCGACGATTACGGCGATGATAATGTAGAGCGCTATTCAAAGGGTATGGAAGCTGTCCAGGCACTTGCACAGGGCAAGATCGATGCCGTAATAATCGACAACGAGCCTGCCAAGGTATTCGTATCCGAAAACGAAGGTCTTATCATCCTTGATGAAGCATATGCGGATGAGGAATATGCCATTGCCGTAAGAAAGGGTAATACCGAGCTCCTCAATGCCATCAACGAAGCTCTTGATGAGCTTAAGAAAGACGGAACCATTGATGAGATCGTAGACAGATATATTTCTGCAAACTGA
>CAMPAP010000035.1 GCA_946631935.1 uncultured Lachnospiraceae bacterium
CAATTCATTATCCGGAAAAAAATTATGAAAAATAAGATGATATAATACCTGTATATTTATAGGTATCCTTTATTAGGAATGCGCATCATGGCGCAAAGTAAAGAAAGAATCAAAGAGGCCGAAAATGACAAAAGATCATTGCATTATTTTTGATATGGACGGAGTTATCTTTGACTCGGAGAGAGCCTGCCTTGAATCATGGGCAGAAGCGGCATCCGGGTACGGGATAACGGATATCCGTGAAGTCTTTGATAAATGCATCGGTACAAATAATAATCAGACCAGGCAGATAGTGGAAGATGCATATGCACCGGACTTTGGTAAAGGGTTTGCGGATAAGCTTCTTTCAGAAAGCAGCAGGATATTTCATGCCAGATATGATGGCGGAAGACTTCCCGTAAAAAAGGGAGTAAAGGAGCTCCTTGAATACTTAAAGGCTGAAAACATCGGATGCGCTGTTGCATCATCTACAAGAAAAGCCGTAGTTGAGGCTGAACTTAGGGATGCCGGGCTGATCGGTTTTTTTAAACAGATCGTAGGGGGAGATGCCGTTAAGATCTCAAAACCGGATCCGGAAATATATCTCATCGCCTGCAGGGCTATGGAGGTAAAGCCGGAATATGCTTTTGCCATCGAGGATTCTTATAATGGCATAAGGTCTGCCCATGCTGCTGGCATGAGACCCATCATGGTCCCGGATATGATACCTGCCGATGATGAGATGAGAATGCTTTCCGAAACTGTATGCGATGATCTGCTTAAGGTTATAGAATATTTAAAGACCGCAGATTGATAATAGATTTTTCTTGACAAAAATGCATGTGCAAGGAAGATCGTAAATGTGGGCCGGCTGGGAGATATACCCTTGAAGCTTTCAGAGGGCAGATCACCTCTCAATGATAAAGAAACAAAAGAATTGTTCGGGCTTTTATATAAGTTTTTGGATAATGAAAAGGAGGTCAGATAATGACATTTGCGGTAAGATACTACACTAAAACAGGCAATACAAGGAAACTTGCAGACGCCATAGCAAAGGAACTCGGAGTTGAAGCTCTGCCTATCAGTGAAAAAGTAACGGAACCTGTGGATGTGCTTTTCCTGGGGAATTCATATTATGCATTTAACATAGATCCTGAGGTAAGAAGCTTTGTTTCTTCGCTTGATAAGGAAAAAGTCGGAAAGATCGTGAATTTCGGTTCCGCCGCAATGCTCAATTCAACATATAAGAAAGTAAAGGCAGAGGCAGATAAGGCAGGAATAGCCATGGATGAAAGAGAATTTCATTGCAAGGGTGAATTCAAGGGGCTTCACAAGGGAAGACCCAATGACGATGACCTTAAGGCTGCGCAGGACTTTGCAAAACAGTTTAAGTAACGAAGAAGCTCTCAGTGCCGAATGCAGATGGTGGGGTAAATATATGCCGGAACGATTTTCACGAACTGAATTACTGATTGGAAAAAATGCGGTGGATCATCTTTCAAAATGCCGTGTGGCGGTCTTCGGAATAGGAGGCGTCGGAGGGTATGTATGCGAAGCACTTGTTCGAAGCGGCATAGGGGCTTTTGATCTTATAGATGATGACAAAGTCTGCGCTTCAAATTTAAACCGTCAGATAATCGCAACGGAAAAAACCATCGGCCGGCACAAGGTTGATGTTATGAAAGAAAGGATCCTTGACATTAATCCTGAAGCCCGGGTGAATGTGTATAAATGTTTTTTTCTTCCGGAAAACGCATCTGAATTTCCTTTTGAAAGCTATGATTACGTGATAGATGCCATTGATACAGTTACTGCCAAAATAGAACTGGTAATGCAATGCATGCACGCAGGTACACCCATAATAAGTTCAATGGGTGCGGGAAATAAGCTTGACCCCACACTGTTTCGCGTCGCTGACATATATAAGACAAAAACGGATCCTCTTGCGAGAGTCATGAGAAGAGAACTGAAAAAAAGAGGTGTAAAAAAACTCAAGGTAGTTTATTCCGAAGAAATCCCCATGACGCCTCTTGGAGGCGCTCAAAACGCAAATGCCGAAAATGAAAACTGCGGGAGGGACCGCAGGAGCATACCGGGAAGTACCGCATTTGTTCCTTCAGTAGCAGGGCTTGTCATAGCATCGGAAGTTGTAAAAGATCTGACGGCAGGTGTAGAAAGGTCTTAGATCATGAAGGCGTAAGCCGGAGAAATGTAAGCAAGTCTTTTTTGGAGAAGTCATATGTATAAAAATATCATGTTTGATCTGGACGGGACGGTAACAGATTCCGGCAGGGCGATAATGTCATCTGTTGAATATGCTCTTTCTGAACTTGGTATAACGGAGGGGTCTCCGGAAAAACTCCGCAGATTTATAGGACCTTCTTTGTATGACTCCTTTGAAAGGGAGTATGGACTTACGGGAGAAAAATGTGGCAGAGCTGTCAGCCTTTACCGGGAAATATATGAAAAAGAACGCATGTATGATGTCGATGTTTATGAAGGAATACCTGAGCTTCTTCAGGGATTAAAGGCTTCGGGAAGAAATGTTTTTCTGATAACGAGTAAGCCACTTGTTTTTTCTGAAAAGATCCTTGAAAGCATCGGGCTTAAAAGTTTTTTCGATCATCTGACTGCGCCGGATCTTACGGATCACAGCTCCGACAAAAAAAGACTCATAGAAAAGGCAGTTGAAGAATATGGTCTTATAAAGAGTGAATGCATTATGATCGGTGATACAAAATATGACATCTGTGGAGCGTCGGATGCAGGCGTTAGCAGCATCGCCGTAACATACGGGTATGGAAGTGCGGAAGAGATGATACGCTCAGGCGCCGGGTTTGTGGCAGATTCTGCCGGGGACATTGCAAGGATACTTGGAGTTACGATCTGACGATAGACACCGGCTGCTACGCGCAAAAGCATGACAGGTCATTTAAACGGACATATGCGTGAGAGATTGATGCAACATGAATGTTTAAAATGATCACGCTCATATGTTAAGATGATACCGGTAATAAGAAGTATATCCGGAGGTAATATATGGATAAAAAATTGATGAAAAAGATCGGAATGACCATCAGCCTGTTTATGGGTGTAGCCATGAGTTTCTTTCTTTCTCTTACGGGGACTCTGACTTCCGGACATTTTACAATTCCTTCCTGGATGATAAGTTTTGCGGTCAGCACCCTGATCTCTTTGATAATAGGATTTCTTGTTCCCATGAAAAAGGTTAATGATAAGGTTGTCGGTGCATTTAAGCTAAGACCTTTTTCTTTTCCGGCACGTTTGCTGGAAAGTTTTGTTTCGGATCTTATCTATACGCCTGTAATGACATTCTGCATGGTTTTTATGGCATATAAGCAGGCGATATCTCATGGAGCCCCGGCAGAAAGCCTGAGTCTTGGGAGAATGTTTATGGGATCCTTCCTTATCTGTTTTGTGGTAGGCTTTATTCTGATATTTATTCTGATGCCTTTTTTCATGAAAGCAGCAATGAAGATGTACAGAGTGGACCCTTCAAAGCAACCCCGGTAGCCCGCAGCAGAATGGTTTGGCAGCGGCACGGCCCGGCGGCCCGGCAACAGAAGGTTTGCAACGATGGAATTCAGAGAGATACAAAAATCAGATGACCCTGTGATGGCAGGTATCATCCGTGATAATTTAAAAGCCCAGGGGCTTGATATTCCGGGGACTGCTTATTATGATGAAAATCTTGACCATCTGAGTTCTTATTATCTTGGAAACAGATCGGAAAGGTATTATTGTATCGCTCTTGAAGATGACAGGATCATCGGAGGCGTCGGTCTTGCGGGAACGGATCTTTTTGATAACTGCGCAGAACTGCAAAAATTATATCTTTCGGATGCCGCAAAAGGACACGGCACAGGTTATGAACTGATACGGAAGATAGAAGATAAAGCGCGCGAACTTAATTATAGCCGTATATACCTTGAAACCCACACAAATCTCGGTGCTGCGATACATGTTTATGAAAAGTCCGGTTACAGGGAAATAGAAAAACCTGCGGGTGTGATCCACAGCGCAATGAATAAATTTTTTATAAAAGAACTGTGACGATATAAAGATATGACTTTTTCGGATGATTTTAAAATAG
>CAMPAP010000036.1 GCA_946631935.1 uncultured Lachnospiraceae bacterium
ACAATACTGACGGGTACGATTCTTTGATATCAGTGCTTTTTGATTCTCATATAAAAGCTGAAAACTGTGAGTTTAGAAACAATTCAAGTGAATATTCGGCGATGGTCATGACATACGAAGGCAGCAGTGCGGAATTCATAAACTGCATATTTGCGGATAATGAATATGACGAAATATCCGATTCGGAAAGTAAAAAAGATTGTGTATTTACGGACTGTGAATTTGATGACTAAAAAAAACTGCAGGTCTTACGGCCTGCAGTTTTTTTATCATGCCCATGGATCTGATTCTTTGGGGATCCTGATATCCGAAAGACACTGGATCTCGTTAATGAACCACTGGCCCGTTGAAGGCTTTTTACGAAGCTTTACAGGTCTGGGAGAATCGGCTCCCCCGCTTGTTACGTACATAACTGCCCAGTTCTCGTTATCGAATGAATAAGGGGTAGTGCCCACCGTGATGGAATAGGGCTTTGCAGGGGTATAGTTATTATCGGGAGTTGCTCCCGCAAAAAACGAAAAGGTCTTATACTGTTTTCCCAAAAGTCTGTCCTTTAAGAACTGCTTTTCAAGATTTGAGAGCGGTTCGGGTCCCTTCAGAAAATCAAGCATTTCGAAGGTCGCAGCCACATTTGCTTCATAATTGCAGAGCGCGGCAATGGCAAGAGCCGTTGTCTTAAAGGGTGAATCCAAAGAAGCCTCCGGAAGCGCCTGAAGTTCCGATACGTTTGCGGGCAGAGCGTTAAATGTAAAAGTCTCGGATGTTCCCATATAATACCTCCCATAAGTAAAATTTTAATTACCGGTTGATCCAGAACCGGATGCTGACGAATCGATAACAGACCGGGTTAAGGAAAAGTTCCGATATATGTGATATTATAATAGCATTATTTTACCGTATTTGTGTAAGTGAATATATATTTATATTTAAAAGAAAAAACGAAGTAAAGACCGAAGAAACAATAATATCTGAAAAGTAAAAAAGACTGAAAAAGTAAAAATGACTGACAAAACAAAAATATCCGAATCATATAAAAAAAGCAAAATCGAGATCATTTATCGTTTTATCCTGGACTACGGAATATATGCGCTGGCACTGGCGGTGGTGCTTCTTAACTTCTCTCTGATATTTGACAATGTGGTCTGGGGGGATGAGGCCTTTTCCGCAAATACCATATATAATACCGGGCTGTACGGAGTATATCAGAAGATTTTTTTCTGGGATAATCACCCGCCTCTTTATTATTACTGGCTTAAGCTTCTGGCTTCCATATTCGGGTACAGGACCTGGGTATATCACCTCGCATCAGTCATTCCCTTTGCCGCAGGGATACTTTTATCGGTTACAATCATAAGAAAAAAACTGGGATCGATACCCGCTTCGTTTTTTTCGCTGATCAGCGGATTGTCCTTTACATGCTCTGAATATAATCTTGAGATCAGAATGTACGAACTCTGTTTTTTCTTTGTACTTCTGAGTATCTGCTTTTCATACAGGATCCTGGAAAATACAGGTAAAAAAAGATACTGGACAGGACTTGTCGTCGCGGGCGTTCTTGCGGCATATACCCATTATTACGGAATGGTCGCAACGGGTATCCTTCTGTTTGTCACATCCCTTGTCTATTTCATCATGAACAGGGGAAAGACATGGCTTTACGGAGTGATCTCCATATTTGCTTATCTGGCACTTTACGGTCCCTGGCTG
The DNA here is from genome assembly GCA_946631935.1 of uncultured Lachnospiraceae bacterium. Classification (GTDB taxonomy): domain Bacteria; phylum Bacillota; class Clostridia; order Lachnospirales; family Lachnospiraceae; genus AC2028. The sequence goes on from CAMPAP010000036.1 coordinate 1,708, forward strand.
TATGTTCTCGTGATCCACACCATGAGAGTTGAGGGAAAGTGGTGGATGGAAGCACCTGAGACTCTGGGAAACGTTATGAATTTTATGTTCGGCGGATTCAGGATGAGCAGATTCCTGATCCCTGCAACATTTATCCTGACCTTCGTCTATATACTTTCCAAAGCGGATTTTGTAAGCATTAAAAATGTATCAAAAGGAGATTTTCTGATCTCCTTCAGAAGACCAGCATTTAAGCTTAAAGATCTGACTGCAGATGACAGAATGTTTGTGACATGCTATATGACAGGGATCCTGGTACTTTGCTTTGCATACGGGATAAGCTATATCGCAAAGCCCATGGTGGCATGCAGGTACACATATCCCCTTGTTCCTTTCGTTATCATGATATGGGCACTTGCCGTAAAAAAACTCATAGGGATCTTTGCCGGGAAAAAGAATGATGTTACCGTAACGGAAAAGGATCTTATGAAAACCACGGCAGGAAAGGCAGGACTGCTCCTTGTGCTTATCCTGTGGATGGTCGTGTTTGTCATGGGACTTATGGATTTCAAACTTCAAAGAAGCATTGCAAAGGTACAGGATGCTGAGACTGCAAGTACTTTGCGGATCATAGGAACTCCCGGGGAAAATACCGCCTTTACTTCCGAAAAGGTGCAGCACCTGTCCTGGACCGTACTGTACTACTACTACCCGGAAAATGAGATACATGCCGGAAATCCTCTGGACCTTACCGCAGAACATGACGATATATGGGCATGTATGGGATATGAGCTGGGAGAGGATGTGCTTGGCGAAATGTCTGCAAGAGGCTTTAAATACGATCTTTACAAGGATAAGTGGATAGGGAAATATTCCTTTGATCTGTATCACTTCTATAAAGCATGAAAGTCGAAAATAATTCTTTTATTTAAAAATAAAACAAGGTAAAATATCTGTAATTTCCCAAATGCGCATTTTTATCGCAGCAGGGATGATCACAAGAAAAAGGAGATCGCCATGAAAAAAGATAAGAAGAGTATTTTGACGTTGTCCAAGATCATAGTGATGTTTACTCTGATTCCTCCGTTAATAGCCGGAATAGTAATGATCATAGCAACATATGTCATTTCATCCGCAAGACTCGAGGAACTGACCAAGGAGGAGCTTATGGGAGCTGCCCAGGGACTCAGATCATATTATGAATATGACATAGTAAATGATAATGATCTGGTGGACGGTTTCATTGATTATGATCCCGAGGATTATATAGATACTTTTTACGACGAGACAGGAATTCATCTTACTCTTTTCAAGGAAAATATCCGTTTTATGACCTCTCTGAGAAATGCAGACGGAACCAGAAATGAAGGAACCCCGGCTTCCGATGCCGTATGGGCGGCAGTATCAAAGGGAGAGGATTTTTATTCCGATGACGTTGTTATCGGCGACAAGGATTACTATGTATACTATATGCCTCTGACTGACGGCAAGACTGTATACGGAATGGCATTTGCGGGAAAGACTCAGGAAAATGTAAAATCCACCCTTAATTCCATCGTAATGTCAAATATTATTTCCGCACTGGTACTTATGGCATTGTTTGCTGTATTTGCCTTTATCATGTCACGTAATATATCGGAGCCCATACAAAGCGTTGCCGCAAATCTCAGCGATCTTGCCTCAGGAAATATCGCTACAAAAGTCACCGCAACAGGTAATGTTTTAGAGACAGCCACACTTATAGATGCTGCAAAAACTCTTTCCGGTGTATTGAATGAATCCATCACCGAGATAAGAGAATCTGCGGAGACACTTACGGAGACGGTATCGATTACGGAGTCCAAGGCTGAAAACAGTGCAGAGGCTACATCGCAGATTGCCGACTCCATGAATGACCTTTCACAGTCCACACTGACTCTTGCGGAAAGCGTACAGGATATCAACAACCAGATAGTTGAGATGGGAAACATAATCGAGCGTGCATCTGACAGAGCATCACAGCTTGACGGAAATGCCAAGAGCATGGGCACCGCAAATGCCGATGCAAGCGAGTGCATCGCAAATGTTGTTAAGTCATCCGATAAATCCGCTGATGCAATAGAAGGCATCTCTGCAAAGATAAATGAGACAAATGCTTCCATAGGCAGGATCAATGAGATGGTGGATCTTATCTCGGAGATCGCATCACAGACCAATCTTCTTGCACTTAATGCATCCATAGAGGCTGCAAGAGCAGGTGATGCAGGAAGAGGATTCGCAGTTGTTGCCGAGGAGATAGGAAAGCTTGCCACCCAGTCCAATGAATCTGCAGAACAGATCAAATATGTTGCACATGAGATCGGAGTCCAGTCCAGGGAGTGCGTTGAGCAGTCGGCAGTGGTCAGGGAACTTATTGATGAAGAAAGAAGTCTTCTTGAGACAACCCAGGAGAAGTTCGAAGCACTTGACGATAATATCAAATCCTCGGTTGAGGAGATCGAAGATATTACTGAGATCACGGGACAGCTTACAAATATCAAGGATGCTGTCACCAATGCCATCAGCGATCTTTCCGCTATCTCAGAAGAGACAAGTGCAACCAACCAGGAAGTCACCAGTACTGCCGAGGACGTATCAGCCAACGTACGTGAGGTTTCTGAGCAGGCTACCGAAATGGCTTCTCTTGCCGATAAGCTTAAGGAAGCGGTTGCATATTTCAAATAAACTATATGAAAAACAAAAAGTGCCTGCGGATGATCCGCGGGCACTTTTTTGTTTCTTTATTATGATCAAATATGGTATACTTACGTGCACGGCAAAATTCGGCACATACGATAAATGCTGAAAATCTAAAGGATCGGAGGATGAAAAAATGGAAGAGAATTTTGATTTTAACGAACTCTTCGAGCTTCTTGAAAAAAAGGAATACGTAAAACTCCGATCCGTCCTTTCCGAATGTAATGATGCGGATATCGCAGCCTGGATCGAGGACATGGATGCCGAAAGCGACAAGCTCAGGATATTCCGTATTCTCACCAAGGATCAGGCAGCCGATGTTTTTTCTTATCTTGACCTTGATACCCAGCAGAGAATAATACGTTCCATGTCCGAGAAGGAAGCGGGAAGCATCATCGATAACCTGATGGCCGATGATGCCGCAGACCTCATGGAAGAGATGCCTGCCAATGTCGTTACCAAGCTTCTTGCAAGCGCAAGTCCCGACACCAGACGTGATATAAATCACCTGCTCCGTTATGCAGAGGATTCTGCCGGAAGCATAATGACCGTTGAGTATGTGGATCTTAAGGAGTCTCTTACCGTATCCCAGGCGATAGAACGTATCCGCAGGGTCGGCGTTGACTCCGAGACCATCAATGTCTGCTATGTACTTGATGCGGGAAGACATCTTATAGGAACGGTTGCTCTCAGATATCTTCTTTTATCCGATGATAATGAAAAGATCGGGGACATCATGCACGAGAATGTCATTGCTCTCAATACCATGATGGACCAGGAGGAAGTTGCAAGACAGTTCATGAAATACGACTTCACCACCATGCCGGTTGTAGATAACGAGAACCGGCTGGTAGGGATCATCACCGTCGATGATATCGTCGATATCATGGAAAAAGAGGCTACCGAGGATATGGAAAAAATGGCAGCTATTTTGCCTACGGATAAGCCTTATATGAAGACGGGGGTTATGGAGACCTATAAGAAGAGGATTCCCTGGCTGCTTCTCCTTATGGTAAGTGCCACCTTTACCGGTGCCATCATCAAATCCTTTGAGGATGCATTAAGTGTATGTGCGGTGCTTGTGGCATATATTCCCATGCTGATGGATACCGGCGGAAATGCCGGAGGACAGGCAAGCGTTACAGTCATCCGTGGACTCTCCCTGGGTGAGATAGAATATGCGGACATTTTAAGGGTTATCTGGAAAGAGCTGAGAGTGGCATTTGTATGCGGGATCACACTTGCTTTGGCAAATTTTGCAAAGCTTATACTGCTGGATCACGTAGCGGTTCCCGTTGCCATAGTTGTCTGCCTTACACTTGTATCAGCGGTGCTTATGGCAATG
>CAMPAP010000037.1 GCA_946631935.1 uncultured Lachnospiraceae bacterium
AATGAAAGCATCTTCCGTCAGGAAGGCTGGCATTATGAATATGATGAAAACGGAAAACTTTCCATTAACGGTGTTGTATATAACGAGATGAAGGGAGCAAGATCATCTGCTGAAGATATCATTTCCTCCGAATCCATGTTTTCTCTTTATCCCGATAATGCATACGGTGTTGAGTCAGGCGGAGATCCTGACTGCATACCCAATCTTACCTATGAGCAGTTTCTGGATTTTCACAGAAGATATTATCATCCGTCGAATTCATATATTTATCTGTACGGTGACCTGGATATGGCAGATACCCTGGACTTTATTGACAGGAAGTATCTTTCAAGATTCGATGCTCTTACTATAGATTCATCCATAAAGAGACAGGATACATTTTCCGCTCCTGTAAAGGTAATGAAGCAGTGTCCTTTGTCATCCGGGGAAAATGCCGATGAGAATACATTTTTCTCCGTTAATTTTGCATTCGATATCGATCCTGATATAAGAGAAAGGATAGCTTTTGATATCATCGATTATGCCATGATGTCATTTCCCGGTGCTCCCCTTCGCAAAGCTTTGATAGAGCAGGGTGTTGTGGGTGATGCATACAGCAGATATGAAACATCCGTACTTCAGCCTTATTACAGTATTATCGGAACCGATGCTCCCATGGGCATGGAAACAAGGTTTGGAATGCTCGTGACTGAGACCATACAGAATATCGCAAGAAACGGTCTTGATAAGACTGCTTTAAGAGCTGCCATCGATTCCTCGGAGTTTCGCTACAGAGAGGCGGATTTTGGCAGATATCCCAAGGGGCTTATGTACGGGCTTAATATGTTCGATTCATGGCTTTACGATGAGACCAAGCCTTTTGAATATGTACAGCTTAATGATGTGTATGCTTTTCTCAGGGAAAATATCGATACCGGATATTTTGAGAAGGTTTTAAAGAAATATCTTGTGGGAAACAAACACAGAAGTTATGTTACCGTAAGGCCCACAGAAGGATATATGGAGAAAAAGGAGTCTGAACTCAGAAGAAAGCTTGACTCCATCCAGAATTCCTTAAGTGAAAATGAAAAAAAGAAGATAGATGATATCTTCGAATCACTTGAAAGGTTCAGAAATTCCGAAGATTCCGAAGAGGCTCTTAAATGCCTTCCTCTTCTGAAGAGGGAAGATCTTAAAAGGGAAGCTGTTCCCATTAATAATGAGGTATCAGAATCGGAAGGCTCTGTATTTGTATATCATGATGAAGAAACCAGAGGTATCGGTTATCTGAGATTTGCCTTTAAATGTGACGCCGTAGGTTCCGATCTTATCCCGTATATCGCTCTTTTAAGAGATACCCTGACCCTCGTGGATACGGATCTTCACAGATATGAAGAGCTTGGACCTCTGATAAACCTTGCAATGGGCGGATTTGCCGTTTCAACGGAGTTTTATAACAAGGTGGGAGTATTTGATGATTTTACTCTTACCTTTGAAGCAAAAGGAAAATTCTTTGAAAACAAACTGGATGATGCGTTTTCATTAATAGATGAGATCCTGATGACATCGCGTTTTACGGATCTTAAGAGGCTGAAGGAAGTCCTTAATGAGATAAAAAATAACCTTCAGTCAGCATTTCAGGGTTCCGGTCATGTTATCGCAGCAATGAGAGCCTGTGCGTCTCTTTCCTACGGTTCTGCTACCAAGGATCTTCTTGACGGTCTTGAATACTACAGATTTATCTGCGGAATACTTGATGATTTCGATACAAAGGCAGGAGAAGTGACCGAATGCCTCCAGTATGTTCTCGGACTTATCTTAAGGCCCGAAAATCTTATCCTTGATTTTACCGGAAGCCGGAATACTTTTGAAAAGATCAAAGAAAAAGCATTTGAATTAAAGGGAAGGCTTTATACCGAAAGGCACAGACCTCCCAGGAAGGCCCTTAGACTTGTCAGTAAAAATGAAGGATTTACCACCTCCGGCCAGGTTCTGTATGTGTGCAGGGCCGGCAGATATGACAGACACGGTCTTAAATATAACGGAGCCTTAAGGGTTCTGAAAAACTATCTGAGTTATAATTACCTGTGGGTCAATGTCAGGGTAAAAGGCGGAGCATACGGAGTCATGAATAATTTCGGTAATTCCGGACTTGCATTTTTTGTATCATACCGTGACCCAAACCTTACAAAAACCGTCGATGTATATGAAGGGGCAGCAAGCGATGTTGCAGCCTTTGATGCGGATGAGAGGGAAATGACCAAGCTTATCATCGGTACGGTAAGTGAAATGGATATCCCCATGAGTCCGCAGGCAAAGGGAAGCAGAAGTTTTGCGGTCTATATGTGCGGAGACAGTTTTGAAAATATCCAGAGGATCAGAAATGAGGTGCTTGACTGTACGCCTGAGGATATCAGGAAGTGCTCCGAATATATAAGAGAGTTCATGTCGGATAACAAGCTCTTCGTTGTCGGAAATGAAAAGATCATAACAGATAATGCAAAACTTTTCGGCAAGATCGAGAACCTGCTGTGATAATGCAAATTACGGAGGAATATGTTATGAAAAAAGGAAACATGATCATAAGATCACTTGCACTTGCAACACTTGGAGTAATGCTTATAACAGGCTGCGGAAGCAGTTATGACAGTGCTTCTTACCAGGCAGTGCCTGCATATGAGGACAACGCCAAGACCACAGGGAGCTCTTATTATGATGAAGCCGCCGACTATAATATGGTATCTGAGGAATCGATCGCCGATTATGATTACGGAATGGGAGATGGTTCTGATGCGGATGTATCAACTCCTTCGGTAATGGATACCAGCCGTAAGCTGATAACAACCGCAAATCTTTCCGTTGAGACCAAGGAATTCGACAAAATGGTTTCCGATATTGAGAATTATGTTAATTCAAACGGAGGATACCTTGAGAGTATTAATCTTTATAACGGAAGCCGTTATAACGGAAATGTTGTTGAAAGACATGCAAGTCTTACCGTAAGGATCCCTGCAGATAAGCTTGACAGTTTTCTGACTGAGGTGGGTAATGCAGGTAATATCACTGACAGATCCCAGAGCGTTGAAGATATCACTCTCAGTTATGTTGACATGAAAGCTCATAAGGAAACTCTTCAGGGTGAGGAAGAAAGACTCCTTGAGCTCCTTAAGAATTCAGAGCGTATTGAGGATATGATCGTTCTTGAGGATAAGCTTGCTGATGTGAGATATCAGATCGAGAGCATGGAGAGCCAGCTCAGGACCTTTGACAATAAGGTGAATTTTTCAACTGTTTATATGAATGTTGATGAAGTTGTGGACTATACACCCGTTGTATACGAAGAGCCCACTCTTTCTGAGAGGATGAAGGAAGGCTTTACCGATACACTTGATGATATTAAAGAATGGTGTGAGGATTTTGCCGTATGGTTTGTTTCAAACATCATTTATCTCATCATATGGGCGATCATTATCTTTGTATTTATCAGATGGATCATCTATATGGCATCCGACAAGAGAGCCGCTAAGAAAGCCGAAAAACTTGCCAAGAAGCAGAAGGCTCAGTATGAAGCTTACCAGAATACCATGAACGGCCAGGCTCCCGCGAATGCCCAGCCGGCTCAGCCTGCCCAGTCCCAGCAGCCCCAGCCCGCTCAGCCTCAGCCCGCCGGTAATTCTGAATCTGAGAAAAAGTAAAACAACGGGTGACGCAATAAAAAAAGTTCGACGTCGAGGAGCTTGCGAGAAATGCATTCGCCTGGCCTGAGTGAAACGAAGGCCTGCGACAGGAACTAAAATAATGGTTAATTGCATTTCCGCCTGGCGACGCAGTAAGGAGACTTTTATCTTTGGGACAGGACCCGCGTAGGTAAATTATATTAATTGGTATGTCACAGAAAAAATCAGGATTTGTCGGCGTTATCGGTAAAGCTAACGTTGGCAAATCCACCCTTATAAACAGAATAATAGGCCAGAAGATTGCAATAACTTCACCCAAGCCACAGACTACCAGGAAAAAAGCAAGAGGTGTTTTTACCGACGAAAGAGGGCAGATAGTATTTCTTGATACTCCCGGTATCCATAAATCCAGAAGCAAACTGGGCGATTACATGATGTCCTCTGCATGGAGTTCTTTTGCCGATGCGGATGTGGTCCTTTGGCTTGTTGAACCTTCGGATCACTTTACAGATACCGAAGAGCTTATCTGTACCAAGCTTAAAACACTTGATTGCCCCGTTCTTCTTGTTATCAACAAGACGGATACCATCTCTAAGGACAGACTTTTGGAGTTTATCGCTTCTTACAGCACGCATATGGATTTTTCCGAGATCGTTCCGGTTTCTGCTCTTAAAGGCAAAAATGTTGATGATCTTGTGGATACCATATTCAGATATCTTCCGGAAGGCGAGCCTTTTTATGATGAGGATACCATAACGGACCAGCCTGTTAAGCAGATCGCTGCAGAGATCATAAGGGAAAAAGCTCTTATGTGCCTTGGGGAGGAGGTTCCCCACGGACTTGCCGTTGCTGTGGACTCCATGAAGTACGATAACGGTCTGTACAATATCGATGCAACCATTTATTGCGAGAGGGATTCCCACAAGGGAATGATCATCGGAAAAGGCGGTTCGAAGCTGAAAGAGATAGGATCCAAAGCAAGACCTGAGATAGAAGAGCTGTGTGAGAGCAAAGTTTTTTTAAAGCTTTGGGTCAAGGTAAAAAAAGACTGGAGAGATTCTGACATACAGCTTAAGAACTTCGGATTTGACAGATCTCAGTTGTAGATCGTTAAATATCGTAAATACGCCGGGATCAGTTATGAATGATTTTTTTACATGTACCGGAATGGTCTTAAGGAGCAGACCTGCCGGTGAAAATGACAGACTTATAACTCTGCTTGCAGGTGCCGAAGGTAAACTCAGTGTATTTGTAAGAGGCGCGAGGAGACCATCCTCGCGTTTTTCTGCGTCTTCCGAGAGCTTTGCTTTCGGAAGTTTTAAGCTTAGCCGGGGTCAGAGTGCTTACTATATGAACGATGCCGATATATCAAACTATTTTGAAGAGTTCAGAACCGATATAGAGCTTGCCTCATATGCATCATATTTTGCTGAAGTCTGTGATTATTACTGCGTTGAAGGAGATGATTCAACACAGATGCTGGGACTTTTGTATGCATCTTTTCTTGCTCTTAACAATCCTGTTTTTTCCCATAGATTCGTCAGATGCATATTTGTGCTTCGTTCCATTGTCATAAACGGAGAATTTCCCGGACTTCCCGCGGAAAGGGTCTTTAATGATGCCGTTGTTGCAGCCGTAGAGCGTATTGAAAAAGCGGATCTTAAGAATCTGTTTTCTTTTAAACTGGCTCCAAATGCAGAGGATGAACTGTTCAGACTTACCACGGATTATGAAAAGCGCTTTATGGACCGTAATTTCAAATCCCTTGAAGTGCTTGATTCACTGTGATAAAATTTTTATCTGTGTGTAGTTTTGCATTACTTTTTATTCCAGAAAGGAAAAATAACATGGAAAAATCAATGGAAAAGATCGTAACTCTTGCAAAAGGAAGAGGATTTATATATCCCGGATCCGAGATCTACGGCGGACTTGCCAATACATGGGACTACGGAAACCTGGGAGTCGAACTTAAGAATAATGTAAAAAAAGCATGGTGGACCAAGTTCGTACAGGAAAGCCCCCACAACGTGGGAGTTGACTGCGCAATTCTCATGAATCCCCAGACCTGGGTTGCATCCGGACACCTTGCAGGTTTTTCTGATCCTCTTATGGATTGTAAGGAATGCCACGAGAGATTCCGTGCAGACAAGATCATTGAGGATTTTGCGCAGGAGAAGGGTATCACTCTTGATTCGTCCGTTGACGGATGGACCCAGGAGCAGATGATGAATTTCATCAAGGAAAACTCCGTTCCCTGCCCTTCATGCGGAAAGCACAATTTTACCGATATAAGACAGTTTAATCTTATGTTCAAGACATTCCAGGGTGTTACAGAGGACGCAAAGAGCACTGTTTATCTTCGTCCCGAGACAGCACAGGGAATATTCGTAAACTTTAAGAATGTACAGAGGACATCCCGTAAGAAAGTTCCCTTCGGAATTGCCCAGGTAGGTAAATCCTTCAGAAACGAGATCGCTCCCGGAAACTTTACCTTCCGTACCAGAGAGTTTGAGCAGATG
>CAMPAP010000038.1 GCA_946631935.1 uncultured Lachnospiraceae bacterium
CCGCGGCGACGGTCTTGCCATCCGGATTCATCTTCATGTAGAAGGCCTTGATCTCCTTCGGATAATCGGTGACGAAGACGGGCTTCTTGAAGATCTCTTCCGTCAGATAGCGCTCATGCTCGGTCTGCAGATCGCAGCCCCAGTACGGCTTGTAATCGAGCTCCTTGCCGCTCGCGGAGAGCAGACGGACCGCCTCGGTGTAGGTGCAGCGGGCGAATTCGTTGCTGACGATCGAATCCAGACGGTCAAGCAGCGTCTTATCGACAAACTGGTTGAAGAAAGCAAGCTCCTCGGGAGCATTCTCCAGCAGGTAATTCACGATATATTTGATCATGGCCTCGGCAAGGTCCATATCGTCGGCCAGATCGGCGAAAGCGATCTCGGGCTCGATCATCCAGAACTCCGCGGCATGACGTGTAGTATTTGAATTCTCTGCACGGAATGTGGGTCCGAAGGTATATACTTTCTTGAAGGCAAAAGCATATGTTTCAACGTCAAGCTGTCCCGAAACGGTAAGATTGGTGGGCTTTCCGAAGAAATCCTTTGAGTAATCCACGGATCCGTCCTCGTTTTTGGGGATATCCCCTATGTTCATGGTTGTAACCTGGAACATCTCACCTGCACCCTCGCAGTCGCTGCCTGTGATGATGGGAGTATGGACATATACAAAACCTCTCTCCATGAAGAAGTTATGGATGGCAAAAGCTATAATGCTCCTTACCCTGAATACGGCCTGGAAGGTATTGGTGCGGGCTCTTAAATGAGTCATTGTACGGAGATACTCAAGAGTGTGACGCTTTTTCTGAAGAGGATAATCGGAAGGAGCAAGTCCCTCTACGGTAACCTCCTTAGCCTGCATCTCAAAGGGCTGCTTGGCATCGGGAGTTGCAACGATCTCGCCCTTTGCGATAACGGCACAGCCCACGCCAAGATGTGCGATCTCGTCAAAATTGGGAAGAGCATCCCCATAAACTATCTGAAGGGTTCTGAAATCCGTTCCGTCGCTTAATGTCAGGAAACCGAAGCTCTTGGAATCCCTGTTTGAACGGAGCCACCCTCCTACGGTAACTTCCTTTCCGTAAAATACTTCACTGTCTTTATAAAGTTCTCTGAGTTCTGTAAGTTTCATAAGATCACCTCTCCGTTCGTTTATCGGTCCTTTTTAATATACTCCTGTTATTTTTTCATATAATGGTCCGACAGCATTTCAAGCACATCCTGCTCCATGAAAAATACCCTGTATTCTTCTCTTGAAAGCTGTGCGTACATTTCCTCATCAGGCATCTGGCTTTCTTCTTTATATTTTGTAAGCCTTGCGTCAAGATCTTCATCCGACAAAAGAAGTCCCTTTTCTTCGGCTATCACAAAAAGGGCCGCATCATTGAGAAGCTGCGTTCTGCTGTACTGGGCCACATAATCGTCCATGGTCATTCCGTAATACGACAGAAGCGTCTCGGCATCCACGTTATAATAAGCTGCAGCATTATTAACGGATCTCATTACAAGTTTGTCATATGAATCCATCAGTTCCTGAGGAAAAGCCTGTTTCTGGGTAATGACCGTAGAAAGCTGTTCAGCGATCTGGTTCTCAAGGTCAGTTTTGTCAGCATCAGCCGCCTGCTTGATAAGTTCCGTACGGCACATATCCCTGATGTCATCCTCACATCGTATGGGCTCCTGACCTTCTTCAAGATTTTTATTGGCTGCCGCTATGATGGAATCTGTGGTGATGATACCGTTGACCTTGCAGGTAAATACAACCGACTGTCCCGCCAGCTCCTCACTGTGATATTCTGTGGGGAAGGTAAGATCAAGGTCAACCTCTTCACCGGGCATCACCCCGACAAGTCCTTCCTCAAATCCGGGTATGAAGGTTCCCGAACCTATCTCAAGGATTGCTCCCTGCTGGGTACCGCCGTCAAAAGCCACTCCGTCTTTTTTTCCGCAATAATCAAGATTGATGATGTCTCCGTTTACCACCGCTCTTGATGTCTCAAAATCCGAAGCTTCCACCGCCGAAGCGTAATCATTGAAAAAGCTGCTGTAGGCATAGTCGATATATTCGTCATCTATTTCGGTTTCCTGATAGATAACGTTAAGATTCAGGTAATCCCCGACCTCTACATACTCCTTCATATCATAGTCAAATACCGTCACGGAATCCCCGGTGGCTGCGGGATCTGCTACTGCAGCGCTTGCTTCTGAAGCCGCAGTAACATCTGAAGAGTCTGTAAAAACCTGCGCCGCCTGCTTCCCGCATCCAGCAAGAACAGCAGCTGAAACTACTGCAGGTATCACGATCTTAAGATTCATTTTTTTCATAATTTTTTCTCTTTCATTAATATTATGCGTATCAAACGACATTTTACCACCAGAAAAGGCTGCGTACAAACAAAATATTGATAATAAGGCCATATTTTGCTACAATGCATTTTTGAAAGAGTTCGGAGGTAGAACATGGGTAAAGGTGCAATCATCGCCATAATAATACTTGTTATAATGATCGCCGCTCTGGTGGTCCTGTATTTTATCGGAAAGAAAATGCAGAAGAGACAGGAAGAAAGCAATGCCGCAATGCAGGCAAACAAGCAATATGTCTCGATGCTGATCATAGATAAAAAACGTATGAAGCTGCGGGATGCAGGGCTTCCCCAGATAGTATTGGACCAGACGCCAAAAGCACTGCGGGGTTCCAAGCTTCCTGTTATCAAAGCAAAGATAGGTCCTCAGATAATGACACTCATCTGCGATGAGAAGATATTTGAAGACGTTCCCGTAAAAAAAGAAGTCAAGGCAGCGGTCAGTGGCATCTATGTGCTTGAAGTAAAGGGACTTCACGGTAAAAAAGAAACCGAAAAGCCCAAAAAGAAAGGCCTCAAGGGCTGGGTCGACAAGCTTCAGGAAAAAGCCGGAGCAAAGCCCATCAAATAATTTCAAACATGCAAATATCTCCGCAGTGCGGGGGTATTATTTTGCTCCTTTTTGTGTACCGTTCAGGTATTTGGGGCTTTTGGGGCGTCGTTTTGCTGTTTGCGTATTGCTTTATTTACGCCTTCCGTAAAGCGCGTTCATGGTTTCCTCTTCCCTGTCCATGCGGATCTGGCGGATTATGGATCTGCGCTGATTGTCTATATGCTCGGAAGCTGCCTTTGTAGCTGCCTCCGCATCTCTTTTTTCTATGGCCTTAACAATATTTCTGTGCTCTTTGATCAGATTTTCATGTCCGGGAGATCCCTTGATATATTCATATCTGTAGCGGTACATCGGAAGCGAAAGTGAGTCCTCAAGTGAGGTCAGCCTGTCATTTCCCGTGGCACCTATTATCACATTGTGAAAATCAATATCAGCCTGGGCTATTATGCGGTTATCATTTGTGGCAACCGCCTTTTCAAATGCATCCCTGGCATCCTTAAGATCACGTATCCCTTCGGCTGTTATCCTTTCGCACGCAAGCTGAACGCACAGAGCATCCAGCGCCTTTCTGACCTCAAGAACATCCGACATGTTCTTCTCGGTGATCTGGGCCACCATAGCGCCCTTCCTGGGGATCATGGTGACAAGCCCTTCAAGTTCAAGCATCCTGATAGCTTCCCTTATGGGTGTGCGGCTGACACCAAGCTTGTCTCCGAGATGAACCTCCATCAGTCTCTCTCCCGGGGGATACTCCCCTGTCAAAATAGCCTGTCTTAATTTGTTATAAACCGAATCCCTTAAAGGGAGAAAATCATCATCCTGGGGTTTTGCCATACTAGTCCTTTCGAATCGGTCATTACCGCTTATTCTGTTATTTCAGTATTGCTGCTGCTTAAGGTTTTTGTATTTTTGTGTATACAAAACAAAAAAGATTGTACTGATTTTAGTACAATCTTTTTATTTATGTCAAGAGCCCGCCTCCGGAGTACATCCCCGGTATTGCCCGGGTGCATCCCGGGTATTACTGTGTGAAGATCCGGGAAAAACACCGGAAATGATCCCGGAATAAATAAATGCATCAGTATACAGGGTTTATCAGATGTGTCACAAAAGTTTCTTCCGGATTGCAGATGCCTGTATTTCTCACCTCGGATAACGCTTTTTCTGCTTTTTCCTCCGTATCAAAAAAAGCAAATACCGTGGGCCCGCTGCCTGTCATAAGTGTTCCTTCGCACCCGCTTTTCTCAAAGATCTTCTTTATGTCATCAACCTCAGGGCAAAGAGGGATAGTGACATATTCAAGGATATTTCCCAGATATCTTATAAAGTCCTTCCCGGGGCGGTTTCCCATTGCTTCAAGCATTGCATCCACATGGGGATGGCTTACATTTTCAAAGATCTCGTCAAGAGATTTGTAAATATTGCCGGTGGATACACCGCGCTTTGGCTTTGCCACGGCAAGACATAGCGGGGGAAGGTCTCGTAATCCGGTGAGTTTTTCACCAATTCCCTCGGCAAGAACGGTCCCGCCTTCAACGCAGTAAGGAACGTCCGCTCCTATCTTAACCCCCATGTTCCTGAGTTCGTTAACAGAAAGACCGCATTCAAAAAGCCTGTTCACTCCCCTTAAGGTTGCAGCTGCATCCGAGCTTCCGCCCGCCATGCCTGCCGCAATGGGTATATGCTTATCAAGAGTGATCTTTACACCCTCTGTCACATGGCATTTTTCCATTACGGCAGATGCCGCTTTAAAGATAAGATTATCCTTATCTATGGGAAGCGGGCTTCCGCCCACATCAATGGTAATTCCATCCGCGGACTTTTCAAATGTAAGTTCATCGAAGATATCAACAGTCTGCATTATCATCCTTACATCATGATATCCGTCCGGTCTTTTCCCTGTCACATCAAGACTTAGATTTATCTTTGCATATGCTTTTTCTGTTATCATGCCTTCCTCTTCTTTATCTCCCCTCCGTCCTTTGTATGATATCACATTTGGAGTTTTTTTCTATGATCATTCTGTGTTAGCAAGGCTCTTTATGTGTCATCATCTGTCTGCTTCTACCGTGCCATTTGGATCTGTCTCAGGCCAAAAAAGATACTGTTTGAAACAAAAAAGAGCTGCCACACAGTTTGTGCAACAGCTCTATGTATGCATGGATGATCTTACCTGTTCAGATATTCTGAAGGATCTGTTTCGCCGCTTCTTATTTTTTCAAATTTATCAAGTACGGCATCATACGTCTTTCCGGAGATTTCGGGAAGTTCTCCTCCCCATGTTTCTTCAGCCTGCCTGTAACCCTCTTTAAATGCATTGATCATACTGTCTAATTTGTCCGGATCTCCGCCGGTAAGGGCCATTGCAAACTGAACTATACGATCACTGGTCTTTTCCACACCCCAATATCCGTCTTCGGCAATATCGGCCTGTGCCTGTGCCTTGGTCTCGGGATCCACCTCATAATCGCCACTCTTAAGGAATGACCATACATCCGTAGCTTCTCCGTATTTTGTTGCCTGTTGTCCCAGGAGCTTTTCTACGAGATTTCTGAGGCTTTCCGTCCTTGCATCGGCTTCTGCCTTAAGCTTTTCGACCATATCCGTATTGGAGGTATAGGTTTTGGTGCTTTCAGCGGCTTCTTTTGAAGGTTCATAAACCGCTGCTGCCTCTTCACTTGTTTTGGTGGTATCATCGGCAGGTTTTGCCTTTGTCTGGGAAGTGTATGCCGAATACGCACTTAACGCCTGAGAGGATGTAACTCCGTTTACATTCATGTATTCTCTCCTTTCGCTTTTATGGCAATCGCGATATGCGCGGTCGCTGATTGCCGCGATCATCCATGATCACATTAATTATATCGGTCCTTTCGATATAATAGTTAACCTTTTTACGATAAATGATCAATTCTGCATTTCACCCGTTTATCAATATAAGGCAAAATACATATCCCGACCTGTACATGCTCAGGCATCAGACACATCCTATGATCTCATTTATGTCTTCGATGCCATGACGGGTCATGTATTCTTCGATGCCTTTTATCACATCCAGGGTAGCATATGGATTTACAAAATTCATCATCCCGACACTTACTGCCGTTGCTCCCGCCATCATAAACTCTATGGCATCATCACCGGTTGCAATGCCTCCCATTCCGATGACAGGTATGCTGACCGCATGAGATGCCTGATATACCATTCTGACGGCAACAGGCTTTATTGCAGGGCCGCTCATGCCGCCGGTTTTATTTGCCAGCGCAAATCTTCTTCTTTCTATATCTATCTTCATACCGGTAATGGTATTGATAAGGGATATCGCATCCGCTCCTGCACCCTCTGCAACCTTTGCCATTTCCGATATATCTGTCACATTCGGAGTAAGCTTCATTATGACAGGTTTGTCAGTGTGGGCTTTGATCTGTCTTGTGATATCATCAAGAGCCTTTTTATCCGTCCCGAAGGCAATGGCGCCCTCCTTGACATTCGGGCATGATACATTGATCTCCAGTGCATCCACTCTGCTGTCCCCGGTGAGCTTTTCACACACCTCCAGATAATCCGCCACGGATTTTCCGCACACATTCACTATGACTTTAGTGTCATATTTCTCAAGAAAAGGAAGATCTCTTTCCATAAAGACATCTATTCCGGGATTCTGAAGGCCGATGGCATTAAGCATTCCCCCATATACTTCGCAGACTCTGGGGGTGGGATTTCCGGGCCATGGAACGTTCGCAACGCCCTTGGTAACTACCGCTCCGAGTTTATTAAGATCCACGAACTCGGAATATTCCATACCGGAGCCAAAGGTTCCGGATCCTTCCATAACGGGGTTTTTGAATTTTATTCCGGCGATCTCTACTTCAGTCTTTATCATAAGTCAACCTCCGATGCTTCAAAAACCGGTCCGTCCGTACATATCCTTGCATTGTTAACATGGGAATGGTGATCTACGGCGGTGGTCTTTACCACACATCCGAGGCATGCACCGACACCGCAGGCCATCCTCTCTTCAAGAGATATGAATGCCGTTTTTTCACCTGCAAATGTCTTGATGGCCTTCAGCATGGGAAGCGGACCGCAGGCACATATACATCCGAAATCAATATTGTTTTCCCTTACGGCATCAAGTACATTTCCTTTGGTTCCGACGCTCCCGTCTTCGCTTGCGACATAAGTGTCGGAATATTTTTTGAATTCATCAAGCAGGAATGTCTTATCATCCCTGTAACCCATAACAGAGATCACCTTTACGCCTGCTGCCTTAAGTTCCTTTGCAAGCTCAAGCATAGGAGGAATGCCTATGCCCCCGCCAAGAAGAAGCACTCCCGGAGTGCCATTTGAAAGCTGTTTTATCTTTTCTGTGTCATATCCGTTTCCAAGAACACCCAGAAGGCTTACTTCATCCCCTTCTTTTAACCGGGAGAATTTATCCGTTCCCTTTCCCGCAACTCTGTATACCAGTCTTATGCTCTTTTTGTCATCGGATACTCCGCATATGCTTATGGGCCTGGGAAGAAGAAGGGATGCATCATCCGTAAAGACTCCCACAAACTGTCCGGCATGGGCGGAGGATGCTAGCGTTGTCTCAATCTCCAGGTCATATATTCCCGGTGCGAGGATTTTTTGCGATATGACTTTTCCTTTAGACTTTGATTTCATTTTCTATCCTTTATTCCATGGCAGGCCCGGGTGACAAACGCCTGCTGCATGATTAAAATTCTGTTGCTTCATTAAAATCCTGCCGCATCTTTAAAAAACTTCACCTCTGTATACGATCTTTCCGGATGCTATGGTGCAGCACACCTTTCCGGTAAGTTTTCTTCCGATAAAAGGTGTATTGTGTGCCTTAGATGCAAAATCATCCTCAACAACCCATTCTTTTTCGGGATCGATAAGTGTGATGTCTGCGGGTCCGCCCTCAGCAATATATCCCGCATCAAGATTATAGACCGATGCAGGGCCTGTTGTCATCAGTCTGAGAAGGGCCTCCATCGACAGATATCCTTTTTTTACAAGTTCGGTAATGCCGAGTCCCAGTGCTGTCTCAAGTCCAATTATGCCGCTTGGGGCCTTTGTGATATCCCTTGCTTTTTCTTCGGATGTGTGGGGAGCATGATCCGTTGCGATCATGTCTATGGTGCCATCCTTGAGACCCTTTATTATGGCAAGTCTGTCATTTTCAGTTCTGAGAGGAGGGTTCATTCTGGCCATTGTACCCTTCTCTATTACCGCATCCTCAGTAAGGGTAAAATGATGAGGAGTAGCTTCGGCGTGAACATTCAGTCCGTTTTTTCTGGCCCCTCGAACAGCTTCTACGCCTTCGGCGGTGGAGATATGCTGTATATCAAGGCATACCCCGGTTCCTTTTGCAAGTTCAAGGTCACGTCTTATAAGGGTATACTCAGCCTCCGCAGGCGATCCGCCTATTCCGTAGAACTCCGATGCTCTTCCTTTATTGACACCGTTGTCGGAAATCATTGAGGGATCTTCTTCGTGAAGGCTTACCGGTATTCCGCACGCAGCAGCCTTCAAAAATACCTGAGTGAGGAGTCCGTGATCCGTTATGGGAAGTCCGTCGTCCGTCACTCCAACGGCTCCGGCCTCATGAAGTGCCTTTATATCTGTTATCTCCCTGCCCTTCATGCCCATACTGGCATTACAGGTGACATATATATGGATATCTTCCTCTGAAGCTTTTTTCTTCATATATTCAAGGGTTTCGATATTGTCACAGCAGGGCTTTGTATTTCCCATCATGACAACAGATGTGTATCCTCCCCTGGCTGCGGATGCCGCCCCTGTATGGATATCTTCTTTTTCCGTAAAGCCCGGATCCCTGAAGTGTACATGAACATCAACAAATCCCGGCGATACTATAAGTCCCGACGCATCTATTACCTCTTCAAAGGACTCTGCATCAGCTCCGTCTCCTTCAGCGCGGTAAAATATCTTTTCAACCTTTCCGTCACTTATGGCAATATCCGCTTTTTCATTCGTACCACTCTTAGGATCTACAAGAATCCCGTTTTTAATCAGCAGTCTGCCCAATTTCCTTCTCCCTCAAATATTCTGCGGCATCATCGGGGATATCATCGAGGTTCTCGCTTCCGATATCCACGTTGACAGGTTTCTTCTTAAACAGAATATCATATATGACGGGCACAATGAAGAGTGTCATCAACGTAGCATATGCAAGACCTCCGATTATGACTATACCCATGCCTTTGCCAAGCTGGGATGAAAGGGAATCGCCTATACAGAGGCTGGCCTCCGCAAGGATGGTGGTCATTGCCGTCATAAGGATGGGGCGCATTCTGGTCTTGCCTGCGGCTATGAGGGCATCATGTCTTGAAAGCCCTCCTACACGCAGCTGATTGGTGTAATCTATGTAAACTATTCCGTTATTAACAACCGTTCCCATAAGGACCATAAGTCCCATCAGGCACATCATTGATATGGGCTCTCTTGTGATCCTCAGGCCCAGGAATCCGCCGGTGAACGCAAGAGGTACTGTAAAAAGTATTATGAAGGGGCTCAGAAGACTCTGGAACTGGGCAACCATTATCAGATAGACAAGAACAAGTCCGAGAGCCAGAACCAGTGCCATCTGCTCTATCATCTGGGTTGTGGTCTCGGTCTCTCCTCCCATATCCATGGTATATCCGCCGGGCATTTCGTACTTTTCAAGAAGTGGTGTCAGCTGCCTTGCAAGAAGGGCATTATTATATCCTTCAGCCACATCTGCCGTAACCGTAACATAGTAGCTCATGTTGAGTCTGTCGATCTCATTTTGTCCGGGCTCCGTTACAAGCTTTGCATAGTTTTTCAGAGGCTCGTCCCTTGTTATGTCATTGTCATCCTCATCCTTATCGTCAATGGTGAACAAGTAATCCATGACATTTGCGGTATCAAGAGGATCAAGATCCGTGACTATCTCCACATCTACCGTATCGCCGTCAAGATTGATGCTGGTAGCTATATTTGAATTGTTTATCTTTCCGTATATTGACTGGTATATCTGGGCCACGGTAAGACCGTCCTCTATTGCGGCATCCCTGTCGATATACATATGCATTATCTGTTTTGCGTCTTCATTTCCGTTGGATACCTCCACATATCCCGGTACCTGCTTTACGATATTCATGATGTCTTCACTGATCCTGTAAAGCTCGGAAACATCATCTCCGAATATCTGTATGGAAAGACCGCTGCCTAAAAGTTCATCCATGGAATCCATTCCGGATGAAATTGAAAGTTCGCCTTTAAGTCCTTCTGCCGCTTTTTCCATTCCGGAAATGATCTTTCTGACCTCTGCGGCACCGGCATCATCATTATCGCAAAGAACCATGAGAGAGTAAGAATCATAGGAATCATCCGACGCTCCGAACATAAGAGCCATATCCGAATTTCCGCTCATGACACATACAGACTTAACACCCTCTATCCGGGTCATCCTGGATGTCATTTCCGCAATATCCGCATAGCACTCTTCTCTTGTCATATTTTCATCGTTATATACAACGCTTCCCTCAATCTGTGAAGAGAGAGCATCAGGTATCATTACAATACCTGACCTGAGTGCAATGAATATACTAAAGATCAGCAGGGCAACGGCTATTGCAAGAGGTACAACTTTTACCTTAAGACATAACGAAAGAAGTTTTCCGTAGCCCTCCAGAAGTTTGTCAAAGTACTTGTGTTCCCTTGGTTTTGTATTTCTTAAAAGAGTCGAACATGCCGCGGGAACAACTGTCATGGATATGAGAAGCGATGAAAGCAGGGTATAGATTATTGTCAGGGCAAGAGGCATCATCAGTTCCCTGATAAGTCCCTCAGTATATACCATGGGGAAAAATACGCAAATGGTTGTAAGGGTGGATGCTGTTACGGATCCGAACACCTGCCTTGCACCCTGCACGGAAGCCCTTGGAGCCTCTATGCCCCGGCCCCTTAGTCTGTATATGTTTTCCATTACAACAATGGAGTTATCTACAAGCATTCCTATACCAAGGCTCATTCCAAAGAGGCTCATCATGTTGATGGACACTCCGCTGAAATACATGCCGACAAGGGCTGTAAGAACGCTTAAAGGAATGCTTATGGCAACGACTATGGTGGGAAGTACATCCTTCAAAAACAGTGCCAGGATAAGGATCGCAAGTCCCGCACCGATAAGCATGTTCTGTACTACCACGGAAAGGATCATCTCAATATAGGCGCCCTGGTCCACCATATTGATTATATGAAGTCCGGGATATTTTTCTTCGAGTCTTTTGAGCTCGTTGTTACATTTTCCGGCAACATCATTTGCACCGGCATTACTGCTCTTGAACACACTCAGGATGATACAGTCTTCATTGTCCATCTGAGTAAATGTGACATTGGAGTTATCGATCACAACCACATTTGCCACATCGCTGACTCTGACCACTCCGACTCCGTCAAGCTTCACAAGGGGAGCGCTTCTGACTTCATCCAGATCTTCGAATTCATTTCCTATCTTTAAAAGCCATGAATTGTCTTCAGGATCGTCTATATAACCGGCAGGCATGTCAAAATTCTGCGCATAGATGAGCTGGGACAGAGTCTGCAGCGAGATCAGGTCATCGGAATTAGCTTTTTTCAGCGTTTCGCGCCTCTGTACCTCGAACTGGTCAAGACCGTCCTGGAATTGCTGAACCGCATCATTATAGGAATCCCATCCGTCGTTTATCTTATTCTGCGCATCGCTTATCTGGCTGTATCCGTCATTGATCTGGTCATATCCGTCCATTATCTGGTCATATGCGTCATTGATCTGATCCTGACCGTTTTCAAGCTGCTCTCTGAGCATTTCAAGCTGGGCATCGGCTGCGGCTATCTGCGCACTTGCGGCACCAAAGGAGCTTGCCGCCTCCATCTTTTTTTCTTCAAGATCCGCATAGGATTTTATTCCGTTATCTGCAAGCTGTTTTTTTAACGCCTCCAATTTTGCCAGGTTTGCAGACATCTCATCGTAATTCTGCTTTAGCGTCTTATAGGGTTCAGCATTAAAATCCGCATTATTTGCCACTGCTTCATCGTACTGCTGCTTTACAGGCGCAAAAGCCGCTCTTAGGGCATCATAGTTCTCCAAAGCTTTTAAGCCTTCGCCGGCCTGGGC
>CAMPAP010000039.1 GCA_946631935.1 uncultured Lachnospiraceae bacterium
AAATTCATGACTGTTTTCGGGAAGAAAAAACATCCTGTGTGCTTTAACCCTGCACTCGGGATTTATGTCGTTGATCCTTTCTGCCATTACATCAACTTTATATTTTCCGAGGGTTTTTCTCGTGGCTATGATCTGACGGTTGATATTGGATTCATTGACTGTGTCATTGTCCACCAGGTCAATGCTTCCTACGCCGGTTCTGGCCAGAACTTCACATACATATCCCCCGACACCTCCGACGCCAAACACTATCACTCTTTTATTTTTAAGCTTTTCCACAGCCTCTTTCCCAAGAAGTATTTCGGTTCTGCTGAATGTAGTTTCCATGATAACTCCTGTAATAAACAAAGATCTCATAGCATGTATCATTACTGCACATTATATATTTCGGCAGTCTCTTCATGCCAATAATCGAGTAGGGAAAAAACGCCCTACTCGATTCCGCGTGACGGCCTTATCGCGAAAAAAACCGTCGCCTATTGCGGCGACGGTTTCATCATACTTTTTTCACATTAAATCTGCAACATTAAGCCAGTTTTCGAGAATTTCCTTCTCCTCAGGTCTGTTCTTGGTAAGATTTGCTGCTGCAACGATAGGCAGCCACTTATGTACATAGCTCTTATCTGTATTTGTCTTTGCACAGAAATCAGCATAATACTTCTCAGCTGTATCCTTATTCTTAAGGTACAAAATGGTATAAGTTCTTGCAACATCCGCACTTGCATTACCCTGTGAAGCATGTACCCAGTCGATAAGATACATACTTCCGTCATCCTTAACGATGATGTTTGAAGGTCTGAAATCTCCATGCACAAGCTTAAAGTGCTTTGGCATAGACTCAAGTCTTGTAAGAAGCTCATATCTTGTGCTTGAATCAATAGTGTTTAATCCGTTGATCTGATATGTAAGCTTATCTCTCAGCTTCTGAAGAAGCGGTGCCTTCTTAGTGAACATAAGAAGCTGAAGGTCTACCATTTTTCCGATGTACTCATCAAGCTTATCCGGATTTTCATCCATAAGCTGCTGAAGAGTCTTTCCTTCAACATACTCTTTTTCGATGATCCACTGTCCGTCTTCAAATCTGACACCGGTTATCTTTGGTACGTTTATCCCGTCAATATTCTCAACACGAGTGTTGATAAATGCCTCATGGAAAACTTCAGACTTGTCAAAATCTTTGGCAAATATCTTTAAGATTTTATCTCCGTCGCGATAAACACTCTGAGTTGCTTTTTGTGATAATAACTCTCTTGCCATGTTCCTGTCTCCTTTACATATAACCCTTATGTATTCACTGTCGTTCTAAAAATGTCCATCCGTTCTTTGGATAAACCTATCATACTACAGTGCTTTCCAAAAGGAAACAAAAATCGTTAAAAAAATAACAAATTTTTATTATCAATAATTGAACCTGAATACTGCGCATCCGTAGGCCGGTAATGAATATTTGATACGGAATGGTTTACCGTCACATTCTCCTTTTTCTGCAAGATAAACATTCTTTGCATCCGCTCTTGTATTTCCGTTTTCATCCAGGATCAAAGTATATTTGGTCTTTACAGGTGCTCCTACCATGTAGTCCTTTCTTTCCATAGGAGTCATATTGATAACGAAGAGAAGGCTGTTCTTTCCGGTCTTGTCCTTTCGTATAAAGCTGAAAATGGATCTGTCATTATCATCGGCATTGATCCACTCAAATCCCTGCCAGCTGTCATCAAGCTCCCACAAAGCAGGATATTTTCTGTACATATGAAGGAGATCCCTCATAAATTCATGTACATTCTTATGCCATGGTTCATCCATGAGATACCAGTCCAAAGCCACATTCTCATTCCACTCATGAAGCTGGGCAAAGTCCTGTCCCATGAAAAGAAGCTTCTTTCCGGCATGGCCAAACATGAACAGATAGCCGCACTTCAGATTCCTGAACTTGTCCTCATAGATTCCGGGCATCTTGTTTATCATGGAGCACTTAAGATGCACTACCTCATCATGTGAAAGTACAAGAATGAATTTTTCGGCAGTGGCATAGCTCATACCGAAGGTCATAAGGTTATGTGCACCCTTACGGAATAAGGGATCCAGCTTCATGTAATCAAGGAAGTCATGCATCCAGCCCATATTCCACTTATAGGTAAATCCCAGACCGTCATCCTCGGGAGGAGTTGTTACCTTCGGCCAGGCTGTGGACTCCTCTGCGATGATCATGGTTCCGTCTTTTCTGCCGCGTATTACGGAATTGAGATGCTTGAAGAACTCCATGGCATCCAGATTTCCGTTGCCTCCAAACTTGTTCGGACACCACTGACCATCCTTACGTCCATAGTCAAGATATAACATCGATGCAACCGCATCCACACGGAGTCCGTCTATATGGTACTCGTCATACCAGTAAAGAGCGTTTCCGATCAGGAAATTCTTTACCTCATTCTTGCTGTAGTTAAATATCTTTGTGCCCCAGTCAGGATGCTCTCCCATACGTGGATCCGGATATTCATAGGTAGGGGTACCGTCAAAATCTGCAAGTCCCTGGGCATCCTTCGGGAAGTGTGCAGGAACCCAGTCAAGGATTACTCCGATTCCCTTCTGGTGAAGATGATCCACCATGTACATAAAATCCTTAGGAGAACCGTATCTGCTGGTAGGTGCAAAATAACCGGTAACCTGATAACCCCAGCTTGCGTCCAGAGGATGTTCAGCAATTCCCATGAGCTCTACATGAGTATATCCCATGTCATTACAGTACTGTGCAAGCTCATCTGCTGCCTCTCTGTAATTATAGAAACCGTTCTTCTCTTCCCGGTTTTTCTTACGCCATGAACCTATATGACATTCGTAAATAGCCATGGGCTGTGCAAATGTCGGGGTCGATGCTCTTTTGCTGAGCCACTCACCGTCACCCCATGGATAACCTGCCACATCTGCAGTCTTTGATGCGGTTCCCGGTCTGTATTCAGCAGAGAATGCATAAGGATCGGCTTTATATAATATCTCGCCTCTCTGGGTATGTATGGCGAATTTATAAAGCTCGTCATAACCCATGTTTTCTATAAAGCCTTCATATATTCCGCTGTCTTCCAGAGGAAGCATATAATTCGCT
>CAMPAP010000040.1 GCA_946631935.1 uncultured Lachnospiraceae bacterium
ATGCACTCAGATGCTCAGTTTGCAGGATCTTCTTCAGTTCCCGCACACGTTGAGATGATGGGACTTATCGGAGCAGGTAACAACCCCATGGTTGGTATGACCGTTTCTACCGCAGTTTCCATCGAAGAGGCAGCAAAAGCCGGAAAGTTCTGATTGAAAGACGGCGGAACACGGGGACGGTTCTTACGTTCCACTAAATGATCACGATCCATATAAAAACTCCCAAAGAGAAATCTTCGGGAGTTTTTTAAATTAAAATGGTTGAATTAAAATATATTAATTTTTATTATCCTGAATTTTGGGAATCAGGGATGTCTCCTCAGGGAGTGAATCCGTAATGGAACGGGAGAACCGTCCCCCCTGTTTCACCCCTGTTTCAGATGAGGCGGATGAGTTTGCAGTTTTCTATACCTGCTTTCCAGAAATCCTTAAGGGGAAGTTTTTTTACATGGCATATGATGGATGAGTTCATTGCCCCGTGTCCCGAGATAAGGATGTCCTTTCCTTCTTCAAGAAGAGGATAGACCTTATCATCGAGAAATTCACCGGTACGTTTCATAAGATCATTTATGTTCTCGCCGTTCTCTACAGGGAAGGTATATTTTTCCGGGTCACGGAAAAATACATTTACTTTAACGGAAGGATCGGTCTGGTAATCAGTTGTTCCTTCATATATTCCGAAGTTCATTTCCCTTAATCTGTCATCATATATGATGGGAATATCCCTGCCGCTCAGAACATATTCCGCTGTCTGCTTTGACCTTGATAGAGGAGAGCAGAAACATATGTCAAAATGGATATTGCTGCATTCTTCATGAGCTTTTTTTGCCATTTCGATCCCCTCATCGCTTAGGGGGATATCGGTTCTTCCCTGAAGCTTATGTATCTTATTCCAGTCGGTTATGCCGTGTCTTATGATATAAAGATGTCCGCTCATTTTATGCTACGTCGTTATCGTTTCTGATGCCCGCTTCGGCATCTTTAAGATTTTGAAGAGTGGTCTGTGCGATTGCCGCAAGTGCTTCTTTTGTATAAAAGCCCTGATGGGATGTTATGAGCACATTGGGGAAGGAGAGAAGTCTTGAGGTTACGGAATGTTCCATTATCTCATCTGATCTGTCCATATAAACATTTCCCGTCTCTTCTTCGTAAACATCAAGGCCGACCCCCAGGAATTTGTTGAGACGTATTCCTTCTATGAGTTCCTGCGTGTCGATGAGACCACCTCTTGATGTATTTACAAGTATGACCTCATCCTTCATCTTTTTGATGGATTCAAGGTTGATCATGTGATATGTGGAATCCATGAGAGGGCAGTGAAGCGAAATAAGGTCGCTTTTTTCAAGAAGCTCGTCAAATGTCACATATTCAACAAAATCTTTAAGTGAGGGATTCTCGTATACGTCGTATGCTATGACTTTCATGCCGAATCCCCTGCAGATCCTTGCCATGGCAGCGCCGATCTTACCGGTTCCCACGATCCCGGCTGTCTTTTCGAAAAAGTTGACACCCCTGAGGCCCCTTAAAGTGTAGTCGTTTTCACGTACCTTATTGTATGCCTTATAGAGTCTTCTGTTGACTGCAAGAGCAAGTCCCATTGCAAGCTCTGCAACGGATTCCGGAGAGTATCCGGGAACACGCTTTACTATGATGCCCAGTTCCTTTGCTTTTTCGGTATCGACATTATTAAAGCCGGCACATCTCATCAGAACGTATTTAACACCGCACTCTTTAAAGACTTCAAGGGTCTGCGCTCCCACATCCGCGCTTACGAAGGCACATACTGCCTCGTATCCTTTGGCAAGGGCGGCAGTGCGGGAATCAAGCTCATACTCGATATAATCGATCTCTACCCCCGGATAATTCTCAAGCTCCGGGTCAAAAGATTTTTTGTCATAGATCTTTGCGGCATAAAACAAAAGTTTCATATCAGTACTCCTTTCATATGCATTTGATCATTATGATACGACCTTTAATACTTATTAGTCAAATAAGAGGTCATGTCTGACAGCTCCCAGATAATCGACAAAAACGCCGCCCTGGGGTAAAATAATATGATAAATTGGCGTCAATTTACTACGGTGTACTTAACATTCTGATCGCCACGGTTGCGGGATATATCCCGCAGCTTCTTGCTGGTGAAGAGATCGAGACAGTTATTTCAAAAGATAAATACGGGCAGGGGGGCCGACAAGGTATATGTTGCTCTGACGGGAGATCAGATAGCACTTACAGACATAAGGGTGAGATGACAGATGGGAATGCTCGTTGTGATAGGCCGTATGGCGGTTATAGCCATTTTGGTGGGAATAGGAATATTCCTGTATAAAAAGAAGATAATACCGGATACAAGCACGAAGACTTTGTCTTCGCTGGTGGTGGATGTCTGTAACCCCGCACTTGTCCTTTCGTCGGTACTTACAGGGAATATCACGGCCGGAAAAAAAGATCTTATAAAAGCCCTGGCTTTTGGGGCTGTAATATATGCCGCTTTGGTCATCCTCGGGTATTTATATCCCGTTCTTACAGGCGTAAAAAAGGACGAAAGAAGATTTTCTAATCTGGTGATGGTATATACAAATGTGGGATTTATCGGTATCCCGGTAGCAAAGGCTGTGCTCCCCGATAATGCCATGCTTTATGTTGTGGTGAGCAATATTTTTTATGCCCTGCTGTTCTATACCCACGGAGTCAGTGTATTAAGCGGCGGAAAGGAAAAGATCGATCTTAAGAAGATCTTCAGCCCCGGAACCGTTATGGCCCTGATCACGCTGCTTGTTTTCTGGTTTGATCTGGAACTTCCCGAGGTTTTGTCCGGAAGCGTTATCTATATAGGGAACGCCACCACTTTCTTATCCATGTGTATTCTCGGGATTGCCATAGCAAGGAGCGATCTTTCAAAATGTCTTCATGATGCGGGAATATTTATTTATATTTTTTTCAGGATGCTGCTGTTTCCGCTTGTCGTTGCATGGATTATGAAGCAGCTTGGTGCGGGACATGAGATGATACTTGCCTTTGCCATGCTCATGTCGCTTCCTGTAGGTAATCTTCCGCTGATACAGGCAGAAAAAACAGGAGAGGATACAAGGATCCTCTCCAGTTATATAACTCTTACGACAATCGCAACCCTTTTCACAACGACTCTTGTCATATATCTTGTTTCGCTGATCTGAAAAAAGGCCAAATCTTATTTTTTTCTTACCGAAAAGCCGAAAGTCCCCAGGGTATCGGACATGGTCCTGTATGCTCCGTGCTCATATGCTATGAGATCGCACTGATCCATGTGGAAAACACCTTTTTCATCCAGATATTTATCATCCACGGATACGCTTACAACTTCTGCCAGAAACATATCATGGGTTCCCAGTTCCAAAACCTGTGTGACCCTGCATTCAATGCAGACAGGCGCTTCTGCGATGGATGGAGCAGAGACCTTAACGCTCTTTGCACGGGTGAGTTTGCAGTCCATGAATTTGTCATCCTTGGCCCCTGTGATGCATCCTGCCCTGTCGAGAGCCCAGGCCATATTCCTTGAAGGAAGGTTTATGACGAATTCTCCGGTTTTCTTTATAAGAGGATAGGAATATCTTTCTTTTCTTACGGATATGTATACCATGGGCGGATCGGAACATACCGTTCCCGTCCAGGCGATGGTTATGATGTTGCTCGCATCCTCATCTCCGCAGGTTACAAGGACTGCAGGAAGGGGATACAGGAAATTACCCGGTTTGTTGAATTCTATCTTGCTCATTGATCAAATCTCCTTTTTTACCAGCCTATATATAATAGCTTTTCTTTCTTAAAAGATAAACCCGTTTTTTTAAAACACCTGAAATGAAAAAGGATTTTGTAAAATGTGCAATAATGGGCAGGATGATGCTCCCCGGTGACGGGAAAGGCCGACTAATGATTAAGGTAATGGAAGACATAATGTGGTAAAATCATATAGCAGGATTTTATTACGGGAGTATGGAAATATGGAAAAAAAGACCGGAAAAAAATTACTGATACTTGTTCTGATGATCGCAGGAGTCGCTGCAGCATGCCTGATCATGCTGCTGGGTCGTGATCATCTTGAAGATACAGAAATTGACTTTCTTTCAGATACGGACAGAGATCATGACATTTCCCCCGATCCTTCCGTTCCGGGTACTGCGGGTTATTTTCCGGATCTTTCCATTTTCGGAGGTTCCGGTGCTTTGCCCTTTAACGCAAATGAAGTCAGCGAAACATATCTTGCGGGCTTTATGTATGATACCGCGGATTTTCTGGAGATGGCTCCTTCCTTTGAATGCCTTTACAGGAGGGATGGAAGGGTTGAAGCAAGATTCCGTCGTGATATGCCTAATGGCGAAACAAGATATGATATCCGTTATTATGATCTTGATGAAAATGCCATGGAGACCGTCACCCGGAAAATTGATCTTGAGAAACTGTATACTCTTGACCCTGAATGCCCGGATCCTTCTGAGGTTTGTGACGGAGGATCGTATTATATCTATATCTATGACCGGAATGATGATGTACTGAAAGCCTGCGGCGGTTTTTGTCCTTCAAACAAAGATTTTAATGACATGGCCAGGGTTTTAAACGAGAATCTTCCGGATGAACTGGTGCATGATGCGGAAGATTATAAGAAACAGTGGCAATTTTACAATGAAATGAACGGGTTTTGCAATTTCGGTATCTTTACGGGATATGACGGCAGCTTAAGCGAGATAAGCGGATATACATGTATTGTGATAGACCCCCAGAACCATGATGCGAAGGAGATAGAAGAGTATAAGTCATATCACAGGTTTGTACTTGGATATATAAATGTGGGATCTTTGGAGGATTTCAGGGATTACTATGATGAGTATGCAGATCTGACCCTGGGAGAATATGAGAACTGGGATGGGGAGTCCTGGGTCGATGTTTCGGATGAAAGGTGGCAGAAATTCATCGTTGATAAGCTTGCGCCGGAGCTTCTCGAAAAGGGAATTGACGGATTTTTTGTTGACAACTGTGATGTATATTATGAATACCCGACTAAAGAAAACCTAAGGGGACTCACGGTCATCATGGAATCCCTTAAGGCTATGGGCGTACCCGTATTCATAAACGGAGGGGATGTATTCCTTGATGCCTATACAGCAGACGGAGGAAGACTTACGGATGTGGCAGACGGGATCAATCAGGAAAGTGTTTTTTCAAAATATGATTTTGAGAATGACAGTTTCGGAAAGCAGGATGAAGAAGACAGACAATATATTCTGGAGCGTCTTGCGGACTACAGATCCCAGGGTGCATATATCTGGATCACCGAGTACACGGACGACGAAAGCCTGATGCGCGACATTAAGTTATATTGCTACGAAAAGGAATACGGTTTTTATATAACGGATTCCATAGAACTTGATCTGGGGCAGAACTGATGAGAAGGCTTTTCATAAGAGGGAGGTAGTATCGTTCTGAACATAGTCGGCATGGAAAGTTAAGTGTTTTAATGCCCCAAATTGCTATTTTGAACATAAACATATATAATATTTCTTGTTTTGAGCAAAAATGCTTGAAAGAAAAATGATCGTGTTTTTTATGAAAGGGAGGAAAAAATGAAAAAGAGATTTTTAGTAACAAAGATGCTTGCACTGGTCCTCGGATCCATGCTTATCTTTACCGCCTGTGGCGAGACCAAAGAGGAAGCGAAGGATGATAAGGAAGCAACGACTGCAGAAGAGGGAAGCTCTCAGGAGATCGAACTTTCCGAGAAAAAGGTAAACCTTGAAGTCGGAGACGCTTTTGATATCGAGATTGAAAACTATGATGACCTTAAGAAGGTAAAGATCGAGGTTGAAGATGAGGATATCGTAACAGCTGAACTTGATGAAGAGATCATAACCCTTGTTGCGATTTCTGAAGGTAAGACAACCCTTACCGTCCGCGCAAAAGGCTGTGAAGATGTAAGCGTTACTGTTAAGGTTAAGGAAGGCGAAGGCGGAAGTGCTTCTGCAGCGGCAGTTGAACCCGGAAGATATATTGCTACATATGCTATTCCCGATGAAGTCTGGGAGGATAGCATGGGTGAAGATGCTGAGATATTCCTCGATCTTTTTGGAAATCAGGCATTTGCCATCGACTTTATCATGGATATAGAATCTGACGGAACTGCAGTTCTTTCCGCTGACTATGACAAATTCGTAAATGACTTCATTGACTGGCTCGATGTCAATTACCTTGATGTCATGAAGAAGGCTGTAGAGTCAGAGGGTGAAGAGTGGTCAGATGAATATGAGGATTATCTCCTTGAAAACAAGGATCTTATGATGGACAACTTCAGAGATTCAATGGAGACTTCAATGACCGGCTCTGATTCCGAACTGGCAGACCTTACCTGGGAACAGAGAGATGAAATGATCTATTTCACCGGAGACAACGGTGAGGAAAAAGGATGCATTTATTTCGATGACAGATCATTCATTCTTTCACTGACTGCCGAGGAACTTGGTGAAGATATGTTCGGAGATTCAATGGATCTTTACTTTTATATGTTCTGATCTGAGTAACAGACCATAAGAGAGAAAAAGAACTCGCATACAGATGTATGTGAGTTCTTTTATTATGCACTGCAATTTGCCTTTCGAACTGTCTGTTCCGATTCCGCATGGCTGAGCTTTGGCTTTTGCCGGGGGATTTAGATCATTGACTTTTCCCAGCATTCGGGAGCCTTGAGATTAAGGATCGATGCAACGGTTGCTGCCACGTTGGCAAGACCGTATTCTCCGTCCTTGATGGTGAAGGTATTCTTCTTATCGTAGATGATGAAAGGAACGGGGTTTAAGGAGTGGGCTGTACGAACCTGGAGCTCACCTTTTTTATTCTTTTCAAGCATCTCATCGGCATTGCCGTGGTCTGCGGTAACAAGGAGAGTAACATTGTACTCGTCACATACCTTGATGAGTCGTGAAAGACCGAGGTCAACTGCCTCAACACCCGTAACTGTGGCATCGAAGTTTCCGGTATGTCCTACCATGTCTCCGTTAGGATAATTGCATCTTATGAAATCGTATTTCTCTGATTTTATGGCTTCGATCACGTCATCGGTGATCTCTGCAGACTTCATCCAGGGGCGCTCATCAAATGAAACATTATCCGAAGGGATCTCCTTGAATGTCTCAAGTTCCTCGCTGAACTTGGCGCTTCTGTTTCCGTTCCAGAAATAAGTTACGTGTCCGTATTTCTGAGTCTCGGAAACCGCATACTGGCTGAGGCCGGCACCTACAAGAAGCTCCGAAAGAGTGTTCTTGATCTCGGGGGGATTTACAAGATAGTGAGTGGGAATATGAAGGTCTCCGTCGTACTCAAGCATTCCCGCATAGTAGCAGCCGGACTTGGGACCCCTGTTGAAATAAGGGAAATCTTCATAGTCAAATGCCATGGAGATCTCAAGAGCACGGTCACCGCGGAAATTGTAAAGAATAACGCTGTCGTCATCGGAAACGGGTCCTACCGCTTTGCCGTCCTTAGCGATAACAAATGCGGGAAGATCCTGGTCAATGACATCAAGCTCTTTTCTGTAGGTTTCAATTGCTTCGGTTGCATTTGCAAATTGTCTGCCTTCTCCCTTAACATGGGTTTTCCATCCGAGTTCAACCATGCCCCAGTCAGCCTGGTATCTGTCCATGGTAACCTTCATTCTTCCACCGCCTGATGCGATGATGCAGTTGAAACCGTCACCGTTTAACTCGCCCAGGTAATCCTCAAGCTGTTTTACATACAAAAGAGCGCTGGTGGCGGGAACGTCACGTCCGTCAAGGAGAATGTGAATGCGAACTTCCTTAATGCCCTCTTCCTTTGCTTTTTTAAGCATTACCAGAAGGTGTGAAATGTTGGAATGGACATTACCGTCTGAGAGAAGTCCGAGGAAGTGAAGTACCGAATTTTTGTTCTTAACATTGTCAAGAGCTTCCTTCCAGGTATTTGATTCGAACATCTTGCCGCTTTCGATGGATTCGTTAACGAGCTTTGCGCCCTGGGAATAGATCTGGCCGCATCCGAGAGCGTTGTGTCCGACTTCGGAGTTACCCATATCGTCATCCGAGGGAAGGCCTACAGCGGTTCCGTGAGCCTTCAGTCTTGTGTTGGGGCAGGTCTTAAGCATTTCGTTAAGGACCGGGGTGTTGGCGGTGGTAACTGCGTCGCCAAGGCCGGTCTTGCTGAATCCCACACCGTCCATGACGACTAAAACTACCTGTTTTCTGTTTGTCATCTTTTTTCCTTTCTTCAACAAATAATTGCCTTAAAAAAGGCATGATTTAGAAAAACGCTACATTTTATATAATCGTACATTTACGCGTTTTTTGCAAGAAAATCGGGCAAAAAAGGGATATTTAACCTTGAAAGAATGATTTTGAAACACTATATTTAACATAAATTCGTTGATTTTTCGGGAATGTGGGAAATTTGGTACATGCATTGATTTAAAATGGATGTATCGGAGGACATAACATGGGCAGATTAAGACTCATAACAGGCCCCTCGGGGTCCGGGAAAAGTACATACCTGTATAAGGAGATCATAGAAAGAGCGGAAAGTGACAGGGGCCGTAATTACTTTTTTATTGTTCCGGATCAGGCCGCGATGAGTGTGCAGAAGGCCCTTGTTACGAACAGTCCCAAAAGGGGCATCCTTAATATTGATGTTCTTGGCTTCGGAAGATTATCACACAGGATACTTGAGGAGACCGGACAGGAGGAGATTCCTGTTCTTGATGACACCGGCATGAGTCTGATACTTCAGAAGGTCGCTTCAGGGGCTGCGAAGGATCTTCCCTGTCTTGGAGCAAAGCTTTCCATGAGCGGTTATATTTCCGAAGTAAAAAGCGTCATTTCCGAATTCATGCAGTATGGGATTTCACCTGCCGGAATAGATGAACTGGTGGATCTGTCAGTGTTAAGAGGATCGTTAAAAAGCAAGCTCAGGGATATAAGAAAGATATATGAGCTTTTTGAGGAATATATATCGGGTAATTACATCACCCGGGAGGAAAAGCTTGACATTCTCTGTGAAGCTATTCCTTCTTCATCTCTATTGCCGGACTCCGTTGTGGTATTTGACGGATTTACGGGTTTTACACCGGTCCAGATGAAGGTTATAGCAGCCTTAATGGGAAGATGCTCCGAGATCATTGTCACACTTGAGTCTTCGGAGGATGAGGATGTCAGGACCCAGGCTTCAATAGATTCTCTTTTTTATCTGAGTCACAAAACGGCGACAGGGATCATTAAGCTTGCCATGGAAGCGGGGCTTGAAATATGCGAACCCGAAATGAAAAAATGCCTGATTGCAGACAAAGATATTGCACTTCTTGAATCCCATCTTTTCAGAAATAACAGGGAATTAAAAAGGGAAGACTATACCGGGAGCGTACAGATATTTGAAATGTCAGATCCTTCCTCGGAAGCAAGATATATCGGAGTTAAGATCAGGGAGCTTGCAGAAAAGCAGGGTTATAAGTACAGGGATTTTGGCATAGTATGCGGAAATGCGGAGGGTTATGCTCCGTACTTTGAGAGATTTTTCTCCGATATGGAGATACCTTATTTTATGGACAGTGTAAGCAGTGTCATGCTCAATCCCCTGGTTGAAACTGTGCTGGCTGCTTTGGATATAGAGGTGAGTGATTACTCCCCGGGATCCGTCACAAGATTTTTAAAGGGATCTCTATCAGGAATCGGCAGTGATGAAGCGGATCTCTTAGACAATTACATAAGACAGACCGGAGTAAGAGGCGGGAGCGCCTGGCACAGTGAATTCACCAGGAAGATCCGCGGCAGAAGGGATGACAAAGATTATCTTGAAAAGATAAATATCATCCGCAAAAAAGTCATCGCCATAACCGGAAAACTTGAACATGACGGAAAAAAGATAGCTAAAGGCGGAGCTGCGGATTACGTGATGCGTCTTTACGATATGCTTGAATCCATAAATGCGCCGGATCAGCTGAAGGCTTTTAAAGAAAAATTCGATAAAGAAGGCAATAAATTAAAAGTCCAGGAATACAGGTATATCTGGAAACAGATGGTGGATCTTATTGATAAAGTCTACCTTCTGATCGGAAATGATGAGGTGACGATAGATACATTTGCAGATATGATGAATGCCGGTATCGGAGAGATGAGAGTTCCGGTGATACCTTTGAATGTGGACAGAGTCCAGATCGGTGACATTGTAAGGTCCAGAATATCCGGTGTGAAGGTATTGTTTATAGCCGGAGCAAATGACGGAAATATCCCACAGATTGCTTCATCAAAGGGACTTATCTCTGATCTTGACAGGGAGTTTCTTTCGGAACAGGGAGTCGAACTTGCCCCGACGCCTGCGGAGCAGATGTTCATACAGCGCCAGTATCTTTATATGAATATCTGTAAGCCCTCCGACAGACTGTTCATCTCCTATTCAAGGGTAAGGTCCGACGGAAAATCCTCCCGTCCTTCATATCTGATTCCCGTTATAAAAAAGATACTTCCCTATACGGGAAAGGTGGTCAGACCGGATGAACTTGATATAAGCGATGCAGTGGCAGGAAAGAAGGATGCCGCAATGATCCTGTCACGCCTTATGAGGGACTACGCGGACAGGCAGGGCGATGAAAAGGACAGATCGGTCTTTTCACTTTATGCAGCCCTTGAAGGAGAAAGTGTCAGGGATGTCATAACAGATTCCGTATATAAGAGATATCTGGATAATCCTCTTGCGGGGGAAGTTGTCTCAAAACTTTATCCGGATGTCCTGGAAGGAAGTGTAAGTTCTTTTGAAACATATGCGGGATGTCCCTACAGATACTTTCTTAATTTTACCCTGCAGATAAAGCCCACTGAAAGCTTTGAGATAGAAAGCTCCGATACTGGAAGTCTTGCACATGATATCCTTAAAAGCTTTTCCGACAGGCTTACGGCAGAAGGCCTTTCGTGGATGACTTTTTCGGATGAGTATGCTCAGAAAGTCATACCGGAGATTGCATACGGAAGGTCCGCATCCTTTGGAAGCAGTCTATATTATGCAAGCAAGAGGAATGAGTATAACATTTCAAGACTGTCCAGACTTGCGCTCCGCTCAGCTCTTTTTATCAGAGAGCAGCTTAAAGCGGGAAGCTTTGTTCCTGCTTCCTTTGAAAAGCCCTTCAATATGGATCTGGAACTTGACGGTGGCAGAAAGATCCGCATCAGGGGAATCATTGACAGAGTGGATATTGCGGCAGAGGGTGATAAAAAATATGTCCAGGTGGTGGATTATAAGTCAGGGGACAAGGATATAGATCTGTCCATGCTGATGGACGGCCGCCAGATCCAGATCCCCCTTTATATGTACAGGGAAAAAGAGGATGCGGGTGCAGAACCTGCTTCAATGTTTTATTTCCATATCCAGGATCCGATTCTTGATGTTAAAGATTCCGGGGACCTTGAGAAGATTGAAAAAGACAGGATCTCGAAGTTAAGACCCAAAGGGGAGATGAGTGATGATCCCGGCGCCCTGAAGATG
The DNA here is from genome assembly GCA_946631935.1 of uncultured Lachnospiraceae bacterium. Classification (GTDB taxonomy): domain Bacteria; phylum Bacillota; class Clostridia; order Lachnospirales; family Lachnospiraceae; genus AC2028. Next base: position 11,524 of record CAMPAP010000040.1, read on the forward strand.
CTTGATAAAAATCTTGAGGGACTTTCTCCCAAGGCATCTTCCGTCTATTACCCGGTGACGATAAAAAGCGACGGCGGTTTTGACCGTTACAGCAGAGTGCTGCCTCCCGCGGTAATTCAGATGATGCTTGATGAAGCGGTGAATGTGATCAAAAAAGAAGCCCGCGAGATAATGGAAGGATGTATAAGCATAAAGCCATACAGGAGCACATGCAAATACTGTCCCTATCTTACAGCCTGCGGAATGGATGCCAAGATCCCCGGATACAGATTCAGGGATGATAAGAAACAAAAGCGTGATGAGGCAATCGATGCGCTTGTAAAAAAATACGAAAAAGATGAAGACAAAAATAAGAAGAAAGGAGGCGGTGAGTAATGGCTTTTGATCCTACGCCGGAACAGGAAAAGATCATAAACGCACGTAATACCAGTCTCCTTGTCAGTGCTGCCGCGGGAAGCGGAAAGACAGCTGTGCTTGTTGAAAGAATAGTTTCCATCGTCTGTGATGAAAAAGATCCCGTGGATATAGACCGCATACTTGTCGTCACCTTTACACAGGCAGCGGCTGCGGAGATGAAGGAGAGGATCCTCAAAAGGATAAATGAAAAGCTTGAAGACGATCCCGATAACGAACATCTCCGCAGACAGACAACTCTTGTTCACCGTGCTCTTATTACGACAATAGATTCTTTTTGCCTTGACGTGATCAGGAATCATTTCAGGGATGCGGATATAGATCCTGATTTCAGAGTCTGTGATGAAGGTGAAGCACATCTCATAAGAATGGACGCACTTTCGAAGACTCTGGAAAGAGCGTATGAAAAAGGGGATAGGGATTTTCTTGACTGCGTTGAAAGCTTTTGCCCGGGTAATAATGACACCGCACTTGAGACCATCATCCTGTCTCTTAGTAATGCAGCGGATTCTTATCCATGGCCCATGGAATATCTTGAAGAAAGAAAGAGGGACCACAGTATCGCAGGCAGGGATGAGTTCAGAGAATCCGGGATAGAAAAAGCGGTTCTTTGTTCCGTGAGGGCATTTTGTGAAAGCGCACTCAGGATAACCGAGGTGGCCATAAGGATCTGTGAGCATAATCCCGAGATTGACAAGTATCTTTCCGCACTTTCGGGCGACAGGGATTTATTTGAATCTCTTTTAGAAGTGATCTGTGAGGGAGATTATGAAGCGGCCAGTGAAAAGATCACAGGCCTTTCATCGGGGAAAGAAAAACTAAGCCCCATACGAAAGACCGGAGATCCCGAAACCGATGAAAAAGTTGAGTCTCTGAAGAAGGATGTACAGAATTTAAGAAAAATGTCCTGGGGTGAGATCGATAAGGTAATTGGGAGATATTTTTCATTCACTTTGGAAGAGCATCTGGAAATGATAAAGGGGTGTGCAAGGCCTCTTGACGCACTGCTGGATGTGGTGATTGATTTTAAAAATGAATATAGTGAGGAAAAGAAAAAAAGACATGTCGTTGATTTTCCGGACCTTTCACATTTTGCCCTGGATATACTCACAACCCACAAAGCAAAAGACGGAAATGTCATGATCGAGCCCACGGATGCCGCCGTCGAATACCGGAACAGATTTGTCCAGGTCATGACCGATGAGTATCAGGATTCCAATCTGGTTCAGGAGACGATCCTTGATGTGGTATCAGGTGAACGCGTAGGTCTCTATGACAGGTTTATAGTCGGTGATGTAAAACAGAGTATTTACGGATTCAGACAGGCAAGGCCTGATCTTTTTGTAGAAAAGCAGAAGCAGTACTCTAACGTTCCTCCCCATATGGAGGTTGATCTGTCCGGAAACTTCAGGAGCAGATCCCAGGTAATAGATTCGGTGAACAGGGTCTTTGAGCGCATCATGCATGAGGATATCTGTGACATCGAATATGATGACAAGGCATCACTTAAGGCAAAGGCTGCATATCCGGAAAATCCGGAATGCGGGACAGAGCTGATCCTTTATGATAACAAGATGATGGAATCTATGGCGGAAGAATTTGCCGCCGCATATAACGATGGGGGCGGTGAGGGAAGAGAGCATGCCTTTGATCCCCTTTTGTTCATGGATGATGCTTCGGATAAGAGTGAACTGGAAGCTTTGATCGTTGCTTCGAGGATAAAAGAACTCATGAAGAGCAGCCTTGTCACTGAAAATACAGAAGAAGGCCCAAGGCTCAGAAAGATCAGATACAGGGATATTGTCATATTAAGAAGAAGTACCTCAGCCGTAACGGAAACTTACCGTAAGGTTTTTTCTTCCATGGGCATTCCCTTTTATGCCGAGGGCAAGAACGGATATTTTAAGGCAAGTGAGATCAGTCTTTTGCTTCAATATCTCAGAGTCCTCAGTAATCCCCTGGATGATGTTCCCCTTTATTCCGTGATGCATTCGGTATTCGGAGGATTTGATGAAAACGAGATAGCTCTTATCAGATGCGGAAAAAAGAGCGGGTCCTTATATGATTCCCTTATTGAAGCGTCGGGAAGAGGTGATGATGAAGTACCCGGCAGAGACGGTGACCGGAAAGATGCGGAGCCTCTTTCACCTCCACTTAAGGAAAAGCTTACCGGTTTTTTGGACAGCCTTTCCGAATACAGAAAAATGAGCGGATTTCTGACCGTAAGGCAGCTTCTTGACAGGATCATTTCCGATTTTAACTATTCGGAGATCTGCAGGGCACTTCCTGCGGGAAGCGGAAGGATCGCTAATCTGGAAATGCTTCTTGCCATGGCCTCGAATTATGAAAGATCCAGTTATCTGGGACTTAACGATTTCATAAGATATATAGACAATATGGAAAAATTCGAAGTGGATTCCGGTGAGGTCGGATCCGCCTCGGATGCGGCCGATGTTGTCAGGCTTATGACCATACATAAATCAAAGGGACTTGAATTTCCCTATGTTATCTTTGCGGGAATGGGAAGAGGTTTTAACTTTACCGATCTGAACATGCCAATCCTTGCAGATGACACCCTTGGCCTTGGATGCCGCTTTACCGACCTTTCAAAAAGAGCCAGGATCAAAACCCTGCGTCAGTGCGCAATATCGGACAAGATAAGAAGGGATCTTATTTCAGAGGAGATGAGACTTCTTTATGTTGCAATGACAAGAGCTAAGGAAAAACTCATCATGACAGGCGGATTAAAGGATGCCGGTAAAAAACTTGAAGAACAGATGGATAATCCTTCCGGCAGACTTTCCCTGGGAGAATTCCAGTCGGCAACATGTTACCTGGATCTTATCATGCCCGTTATCGGCTGCAGGGAGGTCCTTGATACCATCGATGTCAGGATTGAGAATGCTGAGAAGCTGTATCATGAAAGGAAGGAAGAGGAAGAGTCGCTTGCTTTCGGACACAGTGAGTTCATGCTTGTAAAGGGTGGTGATCTTTCACTTACGGATAAAGATTTGTATGAGAGACTTATGGATAAGTTTTCTTATGTATATCCGTACGGGTATTTTGAAAATCTTTATACCAAGACAACGGTTTCGGAACTTAAAATGGCTGCCATGGCTGAAAGGGACGAGGGCGCATATGATCTGATGGAACATGGAGAAGATGAGACTGCAAGGCCTGTATTTGCCGGGGGAAGTATCAGCAAAATATATGATGATACCGTGGAACCTTCTGCCTCAGATATGCCCGGAGGAGATGGGAATGCCGTGGGTGTACCCCACAGGGACGGTGATGCCTTGCATGTACCGGGAAATGTTGGGGATGGTTTGCATGCATCAGGCTCCGGGTCTTCCCAAAATGTCAGCTCGGGGATCATGATCTCCGGAACGGAAAGGGGTAATGCGTACCACAGGGTTATGCAGCTCCTTTCTTGGGACAGGATACTCGGACCCGTATTTGATCAGCCGGCGGATAATTTTGAAGATTATGCTAGCAAGATAAACGGAGCCGGAAATTCGGTGATTGAAAGCATAAATAAATTCCTGGATGAAGAGGAAAAGGCGGGACATATCTCTGCAAAGACCCATATTGCCGTAGCTCCCTACAAGATCCTCGCATTTCTTAAATCCGGACTTTCCTTCAGAATGTGGCAGGCGGACAAAAAAGGACTTCTCAGAAAAGAGCAGCCTTTTGTATACGGGATACCTGCTTCCTGTCTTCCAGCCTTCAGACAGGAAAAGGGAGAGCTTTCCGAACTTGATAAAGAGATAGTCATGATTCAGGGAATCATCGATGCTTATTTCATTGAAGATGATAAGATAATCCTTCTTGATTATAAGACTGACGTCGTTAAGGATATGGAAGAACTCTGGAAGAGATATGAGACCCAGATGGATTACTATAAGGAAGCGCTGCAAAGCCTCGAAGGCATGCCGGTGACAGAGAGATATCTGTATTCGTTTAAGCTGGGACAGGCCTCTGCAGATCTTTTTTCTGAGATATAATAAACACAACTAATGAAGATATCAGAGGTAATTATATG
>CAMPAP010000041.1 GCA_946631935.1 uncultured Lachnospiraceae bacterium
CAAGTCCGAGATAATCCTTTGCAACCTGAACAAGGCTTCTTCTGGTAATGGAAGGAAGTATGCTGTTTGACTTGGGAGTTACAACCTTACCGTCCTTTGTTACAAAGAGGAAGTTTGCACCGCCGGTCTCCTCAACCTTTGTCCTTGTTGCGGAATCAAGATACATATTCTCGGCAAATCCCTCTTCATGAGCTGTAACAATTGCATGAAGGCTCATTGCGTAGTTAAGTCCTGCTTTGATATTACCTGTTCCGTGAGGTGCCGCACGGTCGAAATCTGAAACCTTGATGACGATGGGCTTTGCACCGCCCTTAAAATAAGGACCAACGGGAGTTACAAGGATCCTGAACTGATATTCATCCGCAGGCTTTACACCGATAACGGGATTGGTTCCGAAGATATAAGGTCTGACATAAAGGGTTGCACCGCTTCCGTAAGGGGGAACAAATGCGGCATTTGCCTTAACGGTCTTTTCAACCGCTTCAATGAATCTGCCTTCGGGAAGAACAGGAATCTCAAGTCTTGCTGCAGACTGATTGATACGCTCTGCATTGAGATCGGGGCGGAATGTAACGATCCTTCCGTCCTCGGTGGTGTATGCCTTAAGACCTTCAAATACCGTCTGGGCATACTGAAGGACACCGGCGCACTCATTAAGCACGACCTTATCATCAGTGGTTATCTCACCGTCATCCCATTTTCCATCCTTGAAATTGGAAACATAACGATAATCGGTCCTGATGTATCCAAAACCTAAATTTCCCCAGTCAATATCTTTCTTTTCCATATCCGTTTTGCCTTCTTTCTTAAAATTAAAAAACTACGTAATATTTTATCACAACGCCTATTTTGGTACAATATTTGTATATTATTCCAATATATGCCCTACATGGCGCGTTTCAAAGAACATCTCTTTTTTCACGATAACTATGATGGCTGTTGCAATAAAGACGACGATGGTTTCCACACATTTTGTCTCCGGTGTCATGGCGATCTTTTCCTGCATAAAATTCACAAACAGATGGAATATGATACATGCAAGAATGGAACGGTCGCTTGCAAGATAAACCCAGGTGATGATAAAGCCCATGGGTATCGCACTTACAAAGAAATTGACAACAAATAGCGGATTTTCCATTAATCCGGCCTGGTACGTTCCTTTGATGAAAAGAAGCGGGAAATGCCAGAAAGACCAGATCGCGCCGAATATTAATGACTCGTAAAACCAGTTCATGTAATTGCCTATTGAGTCTTCGCAATATCCCTTCCAGCCAATCTCTTCTAAAACCGAAGCAATGATTATCGTAACAAGCGCGCTTGCAACGCCGACTCCGGTAAAATTAAAATCTGCGGAAAAAGCAAACTGATCAAGGGACTGCCCAAAGGCAAGAGATAAAAGTATCGAAAAAACAACTATCAGTGCAAACACTGCAACGGACCGGATGACATTGAGCCACCTGACTTTGTAAAATCCGAAGATCTTATCTTTCAGGTCTTTTTTCAGAGCATCCGACCCCGAGCATAATATAAAAACCGTTGATACGACAGCCGGGGATATGAGTCCAAACAACATGAGTATCATGGAGATATTTTCAGGCAGAAAAACAGCCGGTATCCAGAATATCCAGGTAAAAATATAAGCCATCGCAAAATAAAGAACCGGTCTGTATCTGTATCTTTTATTTTCAGTCGTATTTTCATTCATGATTTTTCTCCTTTTAAAATCACCTGATCTCAAAAATCATTAAATTTCATATTCGCTTCCGCTTTCAAGAGCTCTGATCTTTTTTGAAAAAAGAAAGCAAAAGGAAGAGACTATAAGAAGAACTCCTGACACAGCTATGACCTTTGCCGCTCCTCTTCCGACACCGATATCAAAGACCTTTCCAAGTCTGTCTGCAAAAAATCCGGAAAGTGCATAAGAGGGTATATACCCCAGCTGGGATATCAGCCCTATAAAGCCCCAAACCCTTCCCTGAAGCTCAGAAGGAATATTGGTCCTTGCAAGATAGTCCAGGCACGAATTGGCAGGGGGAAGCATTGCAAAAAACAAAAAACCGGATATACATATGACCGCAATATTTTCCGTAAGCGAAAAGATGATCATAAAAACGCCGGCCAGCATGAGAGAATAAGAAAGCACCCTGCTGTGTCCTTTTTTTATGCCTGCAATTCCTGTGATCAAAGAAGTGACCAGCATTCCCATGGCGCATACGGTTTCGGTCACACCAAGCATCCTTGCATCAGTAAACGATAAGACGACAGGCTCTGACAGAACCTGTATGACACCGATGAACATAGATATAAGCGATGCCGTTATCATCAAAAGAAAAACTCCTTTTCTTGAATACACACTTCTCCAGCCTTCCGACAGATAAGAAAAAAAGCCCTGCCTTTCGGAAACAGCTGACGAAACAATGCTTCTTTTTACAAATGCAGTTGTAAAAAGAGTGATAAAAAAAGTACAGATATCGGCAGCCAAAAGGATCTTAATATCAAAGGCGCCAAGCAGGAGCCCCGCGATAATGGGGGAAACAAGATATCTGGCGCTTCCCGCAAGAGAAACAAGTCCGCTTGCTTTGGTAAATTCCTCCTCTGTCAGCATATCCGTAACAGTCGCCCTGTATGAGGGTTCCAAAAGCGATGAAAAAACAGAGCTTATAAGAACTCCGATGCAGATCTGAAAAACAGATACATCCCCTTTCATCATCATGATCAGGATATATAAAACGCCTATTGCAGAAAGCCCGTCTCCCAGCATCATCAGCACTCTTCTGTCATACATATCCGCAAGGACTCCCGCAGGAACGGAAAGAATAAGCGTCGGAAGAAATCCCAGCAAAGTGACAAGTGCCATCTGCATGGCGCTTCCCGTCCTGTTAAAAATATATACTCCGAGTCCGAAGCTTGTAAGCCCTCCTCCTATCTGGGAAATAAGATCTCCTGACCAGAGGATCAGAAATTTTGAATAACCCGCTTTTTTATTCATAATGTCCTCCCGTAAAATTTAGACCGTCAGTCTGTCGGTTAATATTTCTTTTTAAAGGAAACCTGCATTCTTTGGATAAAAAAGAATCCGGTTTCCTTTTATCTGAAAAGTTTTCTCATTGCTTTCTGAAGACTGCCTTCCTTTGCTCCAAGAAGCTTTTCTGCATTGCCCAGAAAGGCTTTAATCCTCATTTCCTGTCTTTTTGCATCCGTATCATAATCATCATCGAAGGCAACAGAGGAATAAACGATTAGCATTTCCGTTGTCTGCTCGGGATACACGGTTGTAAAAATCCCTTCCTTTATGCCCTCTTTCACAAGCCCTGTGATGACCGGTAATATCCCTTCGATAAGGTTTGTTTGCATCTTCTGATGCATCAAAGCGTTCTGCGGACGGTGTACCTGATCTATGATCTCATCTCCTATAGCCGAATCAACCTTAAGAGCGGATATCGCCATGACGACTCTTTCTATTACCGGAACGGATGTATCGGATGCGATCTTTTTTGCCCTGCCAATCAGAGTATCATTGATCCTTTCTATCATGGCATTGAGGATATCTTCCTTGGACTTAAAATGATAATACAGTGTCCCTCTTGCTATCCCCACTTTGTCGAGGATATCTCCGGTGCTGGTCTTATCATAACCCTTGGTTACAAAGAGTTCCTCCGCAGCATCAAGTATCTCGTTTTTTCTTTCCTCTGCTTCTTTAACTATTCTCACGTAAATGTTCCCGAAAAACCATGATCAAAAGTACCGTACAGGCAGGACTGTTTTTCCTGAAGGGATTATATTTTTGCAACCGACAGGCTGTCGGTTTATACTTCGATAATAAACCTATATCCCCGGTATGTCAAGAGCAGGTTAAAATCTTACAGCATGATTGTCATTGCCTGTCGAAATAGTCTTTTCCGCTGCTTGGTTTGAAATACGTCCTTATATATCCGTCAACGGAAAGTACGACGAATTCGTTGGTGGATTCCCGGTAATATACACCGTCTCCGTCTTCCTGCTCTGTCTTGAACAGTGATGATGAATCAGATATTACAGATGATGCCGCAGCTTCATAAGCCTTCGCATCCGCAAACCCCATTTCCCTGCCATGCTTTTCATAATGCTCATTTAAAAGCTGTTCATTTCTGAAATGGTAGGCCACGACAGATGCTGCGGCTTCCTCATAGGATGAATATCCTTCAGGCACGCCTTCTTCTATCGCATCATTCATCTTAAGATTTGATACGGACGTAACAACAACCCATATAATAAGAACTATAGCGGAAGCTATCAGATATTTTTTGCTCTTCATATATCCTCTCCTGCATTCATTAATAATTAAAAAAAACGAGTCAGAAGAAGCCTGCTCCTGACTCATTCATATCAAGATCATTTTCTTTTGTAAGTAACAAAACGGTATGTCACTTCAGGGGATGTCTGAACTTCGGAGGAATCTGCGATCTCCCATTCTTCATCCTCATCAAGGTCGTGAAAATAGGTATCCGCCTCATATTCACCGCCTATCCTTGTAACAATTGCTTTGTCGCAATAAGGAAGAAGCTGGTCATAGACCGTCCCTCCGCCTATCACAAAGATCTCATCGTCAAGACCTTTTACGATATCAAGTAGTTCCTCCACGCTGTGTGCCACATCGGCACCGTCAACAGTGTAATCTTTATCCCGGCTCATGATGATATTTCTTCTGTTCTTAAGAGGAAGACCTCCGGGAAAAGTTGCAAGGGTCTTTCTGCCGAGGATCACAGTATGTCCTGTGGTAAGTTCCTTGAAATTTTTAAGATCCTCTTTGATCCTTACAAGGAGTTCATTTTTATTTCCTATGGCCCAGTTTTTGTCGGCCGCAACGATTATGGTCATCATAAACATTTCTCAAAAATAAATATGTAAAAAAAATACAGGTCTGTCCCTCGTACGTATTAAGGCTTCACTCAGATCGCAATGGGGATATTCTTTATCTGTTCATGATGCCTGTAATCCGTCAGAGACACATCATCTGCCGTGAATTTATAAAAATCATGCACATCCGGATTAAGCTTAAACTCCGGCGCAGGAAGCGGATCTCTTTTGAGCATCTCCTCGATCAAAGGAATGTGCCTGTCATAAATATGGCAGTCTGCAATGACGTGCACAAGTTCACCGACATTCATGTCACAGACCTGGGCAAGCATATGTACGAGCACCGCATACTGAACAATATTCCAGTTATTTGCGGCAAGCATATCCTGGGAGCGCTGGTTTAAGATGGCATTAAGAGTCAGCTTATCTTCACCCTTTTTTTGCGTGACATTAAATGTCATGGAATAAGCACAAGGGTAAAGGTTCATTTCATGAAGATCCTGGAAAACATAAATATTAGTCAGGATACGCCTGGAAAAGGGATTGTTCTTAAGATCATAGATCACCCTGTCCACCATATCCATCTTTCCTTCAGGGTATTCATGCTTAACGCCCATCTGATACCCGTAAGCTTTTCCGATGGAACCGGATTCATCTGCCCATTCATCCCAGATATGGGAATGAAGATCACTGATATTATTGCTCTTTCTCTGCCAGATCCAGAGCATCTCATCTGTTGCGGATTTGAGCGCGGTACGTCTGAGAGTCATGATGGGAAATTCTTTGGACAGATCATATCTGTTAACAACTCCGAACTTCTTGATGGTGTAAGCAGGAGTTCCGTCTTCCCATTTAGGCCTTACCTTCTGGCCTTCCGTGGTAGTCCCGTTTTCCAGAATATCACGGCATGTCTCTATAAATACCTCATCAGCATAACTCATAATAAAGAATCCTTTACTTTCTGTCATCATATTTATCGCAGAGAGATGTGATCTGATCTGCGAATCTTGCGATCTCCTTATTAGGCGCACCTTCCATATTCTTGATGATCGCCATAAGCCTCTGGCCTGCTGCAACAAGGCGGGCAAATACACCGGATGCGATCTTCCCGGCTGGGGTCTTCTTCTCTTTTTTGACGGGCGGTGCCTCATACGTGAATCTTCCGGCAGCAAGATCGAACTCCGATCCGCTGTAGGGAGCAACTGCCCTCTGACCGTATTCTATCTTAAGGGTCTCGGCAAAAGAGGTTGCAACCTGGTCTTCACCGTGTACGATAAATACTTTCTTCGGCTTTTCCTCGAACTGCGATATCCACCAGATGAGACCGGATTTTCCGGCATGTCCGGAAAGCGAACGTATCTGCTTTATCTGGGCTCTTACCTCGATCTCTTCACCAAAAAGCTTGACGGTCTGTGCGCCTTCGACTATGGCACGTCCGAGAGTTCCGTTTGCCTGATATCCCACAAAAAGAATGGTACACTCAGGTCTCCAGAGATTGTGCTTTAAATGGTGTCTGATACGTCCCGCTTCACACATTCCGGATGCGGAGATGATAACCTTGGGCTCTTCTATGAAGTTGATCTCTCGTGACTCTTCACTTGTGATGGCAAGCTTGAGTCCTGCAAATGAAATGGGATTGATGCCCTGCTTAACAAGTTCCATGGCATCCTCATCAAAACAGTCCATACGGTTTGCGGTGAAGATCTCTGTTGCATCAACTGCAAGAGGGGAATCCACATATACGGAAAAATTATCGTGGCCCTTTATGCGTCTTGCAACTTTTATCCTTCTGAGGAAATAGAGAAGCTCCTGTGTACGGCCAACCGCAAATGAAGGAATGACAACATTTCCACCACGGTCAAAGGTCTCCTGGATAATATCACCTAAAACAGTCTCGAAATCCTCATCAAGCTTCGGATGATCCCTGTCGCCGTATGTGGATTCCATGATGACATAATCGGCTTCTTTGGTAGGAATGGGATCCCTTATGATGGGCTGATTGGTGTTTCCGATATCTCCGGAAAAACACAGTTTCTTCCGGTTGCCGTCCTCATCTATCCAGACTTCAATTGATGCGGAACCGAGCAGATGACCGATATCGGTAAAACGTATCTTTATTCCTTCGCATACATCGACTTCGGTATCATAATGGCAGGAAACAAGCCTTCTGATGGCACCCTCTGCATCTTCCATATCATAAAGAGGCTCAACTTCGGGTGCATCCTTGGTACGGCGGTTCTTCCTGTTTTTATACTCAGCTTCCATAAGCTGTATGTGAGCGCAGTCACGAAGCATTATCGAACAAAGATCACAGGTTGCATCCGTTGCAAATATCTGTCCCCTGAATCCTCTTGCATACAAAAGAGGTAAAAGACCCGAGTGGTCAACATGGGCATGAGTCAGAAAAACATAATCTATCTGTGACTCGGGAACGGGAAGAGGAACATTTTCAAAGGTATCGATCCCCTGTTCCATTCCGTAATCAACCAGAATGTTTTTGCCGCAGGCTTCAAGAAAATGACAGCTTCCGGTAACTTCATGAGTCGCACCGACAAATATCAGTTTCATAACTACCTCCGTTCTGACTGCTTTAGCAGTCATTTATTCACTGAGCGAAAGCTCTGCTTTCGCATGGCCTCCGTTCCGGCCGCTTTAGCGGCCATTAATCAGATTTAATCTGTAACTCCGGCATCTTCAAGGGTTCTGGGCTCCTGTCTTGGAACATCGGCAAGATACCATGTGCCATTCTGTTTGATGAAGATCCAGACGGCATCAGATCCCTCGTTTTTAGTCTGGTAAGCTGTGGAATTAAACTTGACCACAAGATCGAACTTAATATCGGCAGATACACAGTTGTCGCAGTATGTTACAAAATTATCCGCACTGACATTGTAATAATTATAGGAGGTGATATGTGATGTGGGATAGAACATTGTCATTGCGGTGCTGAGTGATGATCTGTACTCGGAACCGGGAAGCAGGTAATTATATACACCGCCTGAATTGACGCCTATGAAATGCTTTCCGTAAGCATCAACGATGGTGGGGATCATGGCATTGATCTCAGCCACGGTGGAGGCATCCGTCTGAAGAGGTGCGGTATATTCAAAACCATCCTGATTAAGAGTAACAGGGGTTCCGTCTGCAAGTGTTGCACTTACAACAGGATCGTTCCAAAGGCCTGTTACCTGGTATGTCGTAAATGTGGGAACATGATCCATATAATCCGTAACATTTGCAATGAGGTCTATTCCCTTGACAACGGGATTTCCGTTTTCATCCTTCATCACATTCTCATTTGTAAGAGTCCTTCCGGATACATTCACAACAAAATCCGAAGGGACCGTTATGCTATATACATCGGTGGACATGCAGTATTCATCGGGATAGAACTTATCACATCCCCAGATATCCATGTCATAATCGTTTTGACCTGTGACCTTAAGAGTCACATCCGTAACAGGTTCTCCCCCGGCACTGATGACATAGCGGGGTACCTCAGCAGATGAAGCGGGGGATTCCTCAATGGTTATCTCCTTACCGCGTATCATATCTCTTATATGGGCTTCGTAATCAAAAATATTATAAAATGTTGAGTCCGTCACAAGATTGTCCGCACTCATGACAGTCTCTATGGTTCCCGTCTTGAAAGCATCCATAACCTCGGTGATGCCGTTGGAAGGAAGTGCGCTTTCATAAGCAACAAGATATCCCTTGAACCAGCGCAGGAAAAATATGATTCCTATGCATCCCACAAGGAAATAGATCAAAAGACCTATTCCAAAAAAACTTTTCTTTTTAGTACCACGTTTGGACATCATTAATTCCTCTGCTTATATCCGCCACGGCGGATTTATTCATCATTTTCCGTTCATAAGTTCAAGCGCATCATAGGAGGTATTATCAGGAGTACTCCTTACAAGAAAAGCCGTAGGGCATCTTCTTGGTCCTGTAGGGGAGTAAGGGTTATTGACCGTGATCCCGTTATACTCCATCTGGGTTGATGTTCCTCCGTCAAGACATGCGGCATTTATCGCACCGTAATCCTGCATAATGTCGATCATTTCCTTAAAGGTTGCGCCAAGGCTTGATGCCTGACGTCCGTCAATGGCGCACATAAGGATCGCACCGTCCGCACGCTGTCCTATGGCTGTACGGGGATTTTTTCCTCCTCCGTATACATCCACACTGGGCACCTCAAGAGGCTCGCCGTCAATGATCAGGAAAGGTCCTGTCTCATGCTTTACATGGACCGCATCCCTTACATTAAGATCAAGAGCCTGTTTTACCGAATATCCTTTTAACAGGATGAGCTTGTTATCATTGGTAAGGCAGACGAGATTCCATTTTCCGATATCATTGTTTTCATATACGGGCTTGCCCTCGGTAATGACACCTCCCACAGGGCATGCGGTATAGCTGTAGGAACCCATATCGATGAACTCACCGCCGTTTACGCCTGCGATGGCATCATATCTTGTACAGAATTTTTTGACCACGTCTCCGTCGCTTTCCCTGAACTGTTCAACGGTTCCCACAAAAACGGTTGAAGGGTCCTGAATGACCATCATATATCCGTGATATGTTCCGCCATTGATCTCTTCGATGGTAATGGGCAGAGTTTCCTCGCCGCTTTCGGGAGCATCACTGATCTGTATAAGGTCCGTATTGGAAGCGGTTCCGTCCTCGGCTTCAGGCATGATATTCTCGGAAATGATACGGTCAAACTGTTCATCTCCAAGGAAAAGTCTGGGAAGCCATTTTAATGCGGATGTCTCATATGCAAACATCGCAAACTGGCTCCTGAAGGCCGGGCTTGGTCCGTGAAGAGCAAGGAAACAGGTTCCGAGCAAAAGGATCAGTACAAGTAAAAGTGTAACTCCGATAACTGCAAGCGTTCTCAGGAAAACCTTCAGAACGATCTTTACGACTCCGGATCCGGAGCCTCTCATTTTTTTATTGCGCAATGACATTTGTTATTACCTTTCTGCGTATATCACCGGGCTTTTAAGCCTTGATTATCATTTTTTAAATACCCAGTTTCTCTGGATCTTAAAACTTATGAAAAACAGTACGGTATCCACTACTGCTTTTATCAGGGTCTTGAGCCAGTCACTCTCCGCACGGAAAACAGTTGTAAAAAGAGCAACAAGTGCAAGGGATGCAAGAAGCTGGCATACAGCAAGGACCGCATATTTCAAAGCGCTTTTTCCCGTATCACCGTCATGGGAAAAAACAGCTTTTTTATTGATGATAAAATTGCATACTGCCGAGATGATCCTGGCAAGAGTTCCTGCAACGGTGGAACGAAGTGCCGCATCTAAAAGCTTTGGTATAAATGCAAGGATCACTCTGAATGCAGCAAGGTCTATTATACACGAAATAACAGAGCTTGCAGCGAACTTAAGGATCACACCGTATATCCTTGCAGAATCCCTAAGGGGATGGAAATGTGAAGTCTGGTTATCATCGATATAAACCGTCTCTATGGAAACTTCAGCATATGGGATCCTGTCGGTACCTATCCTGAGAAGCTGATTGGTCTCATATTCGTATCTGTCCCCTTCAACTTTCGTCATATACTCCAAAAGATCAAAGGGAACGGCACGAAGTCCGGTCTGAGTGTCTGATACCTTTATCCCGCAAACATACTTGAACACGTTCCTTGTGATCACATTTCCGAGTCTGCTTCTTAAGGGAACCTGGGGAAGTGAAAAATCCCTGCATCCTATGACAAAACATTTTCCGGAGATCATCTTATCGATACATTTTGCCGCATCTTCGGGAGTGTGCTGTCCGTCTCCGTCAACCGTGACAACACCTAAGGAATCCTTCCTCTCCTTAAGGACATATTCAAACGCGGTCTTCATGGCACGTCCTTTTCCCTTGTTTATATCATGGGTAAGGACCGTAATGTTGTCCGGATACTTTTCTTTTATCTTTTCGAATTCTTTACGGCAGGTTTCATTTGAACCGTCATCTACAAGGATAACGTCGGTAAAACCCTTCTCTATCATTCCGGCTGCTGTCCCCATAAGTTTTTCATCCGGATTAAGCGACGGAATGATCACCTGAACATTGTTGTACATATTTCCCCCTGCCTGCATACTGCACAGGCATTTATTCATGACTTAAAAGCTTTTCTTTCACAGCGCAAGTATATGTGATAATATATTTAATACATTTCAAAATTAAGTACACGAAAGGAATGAAATTTACTATGGACTCATTTTTATCAATGCCCTGGGACGGAGCGTTCCTCATCTGGATTCAGGAGAATTTAAGGAGTGATCTTCTTACCCCTGTAATGACTTTCATCACCCGTCTCGGAGATAAGGGAATATTCTGGATAATCACTGCGATCATACTTCTCTTTTTCAGAAAGACCCGTTCTCTCGGAATAATGGCCTTCATGGCTCTCATGCTTTCGGTTCTCATAAACAACGTGATGATCAAGCCCTCGGTTGCAAGGATCCGTCCTTATGAAGTCATTGACGGATTAAAGCTCCTTATCGAAAAACAGCATGATCCTTCATTTCCATCAGGCCACTCCGGAGCTTCATTTGCGGCAGCCGTTGTTTACATGAGAAAAGGTCCCAAAAAGCTTGGCATTCCCTCAATCATCATTGCTTTCCTTATCGCGTTTTCAAGGCTCTATGTCGGTGTACACTATCCTACCGACGTTATATGCGGTATCATTACGGGTACATGCTGTGCTGTGATCTCCATAATGATCTGGAAGATCGTTTCCGAAAAGCTTCCCGAAAAAACCGCTTATCTTTTAGGCGCAAACAATACTAAAAAAGACGAAAACACTATTGCATAAATTTTTTTTAAATACTGTTGACAAAGAACAATCTTTTTAGTATATTAACTTTTGTCGTGCAAACGACAATGCGACAGTAGCTTAGTTGGTAAAGCGCCACCTTGCCAAGGTGGAGACCGCGGGTTCGAGCCCCGTCTGTCGCTTTTCTCATGTCCGGATTTTCCGGGCTTTTTTTATGCCGGTCAATAGGTTACTCCGGTGAGATCCACTCCCATAAGTGAAGCTTTGGCTTCATACTGGCTCTTTAACTCTTCGTACTTATCGGCATATCTTATTCTGTAAAGCCTTATCAGCGCATCGTTGATCCTCTCCTCGGAAACAACTCCGCTTCCGACAGCCTGTAAGATTCCCTCAGCAGCAGCCTTGGGATCCGAAGGACAGCAGATAACGTCACATCCTGCCTTAAGTGCCATTACAGCACTGTCGCCTGAAGTGTAATACGCCGTGATGGCAGCATCATTCAAAGGTCCGCTTATGATGACTCCCTCATATTTGAGCTCATCTCTCAAAACGCCGGTAACAGTCTTCTCGGAAAGAGAAGAAGGAAGCATGTCGGAATCTATGGAAGGATAGATGACATTACTCATCTGGATCATTCCCGCTCCTGCATTTATTGCAGAAAGCCATACCTGGAATTCCTGACTCCTGAAATCATCAAGGGATCTGTCACAGGAAGCTCTTCCGGCCGCGGGGTTTGCAGAAGATGCGGCAAGTGAAGGAAATGATTTATATGCCGCTATAACTCCACCCTCCGACAGTCCGTCTGCCATACCCGTAACATAGGGAGTTATGACGGATGCATCATTGCCATAGGTGGTATTACTCTGAGTTCCCCCGGGCACAACATCAAGGTCGCAGACAGGTGCAAAATCAACGCTTATTCCTGCACTGCTAAGACCTGTACCGATGGCGTTTCCCACGGAATGTATTGATTCTACGCTTGCGGTTGCGGCTGCATCCTTGGGGGACATGGCACCGTTTATAAGTCCGCATCCCACAAGACCGGACTCATTAAGTCCTGTCTCCGAAGTACAGAAAAAGATGGGGTACTTTGCAAGTGAGGGAGTCTTTTCCAGCATCTGAACAAACTGCTCAGAACTGTTCACATTTCTTGCAGAATAGATGATCCCTCCGGGACAGAATTCTTCAAGAGCCCTGGCAGTTCCGTCCCCCGCTACCAAAACCCTGTCAACACCCGTAAGGGATTCCGGAGTAACGAACATGATACCCTGAATCTTTTCTTCAAGAGTCATGGGATCAATGGTAAGATGTATCGCTTCATCAAGCTGTTCTATAGGAGTCTGGCCGAGATCTTCAACAGTATAAACAGGCTCTTCGACCACAGCCGTCTCTTCCGTGACTGCTGCAGCCTCTTCTTCGATGCGCTGCTGCTCGAGAAGTGCCTCAGCCTCAGCTGCTGCCTTCTTCTCACCCGATACCTTTATGATCTTTCTTACGCCGAAAAATATACCGAGGCCGATAACAAGGACAAAGGCCACAAGAACCGCATATGCAAGAACCTGCTGACGGATCCTTCTCTTTCTTCTGGCTTCACGTCTGAGCCTCTCGCTCTCGGTCTGTGCCTTGAGGTTATTCCTGTTTACCTTATACTTTTTATCTTCATCGTGAGTGATGACTTTTATCTTATCGTCATTCTTATCTTCAGAAGACTCTTTTGTCTCTTCAGACGGGCTTTCTTCATCTGCATCAGATTCCTCTGCGCCTGCGTTTTCCGCACCTGACGCCTTGTTTTCGGAGACTGTATCACCCGAAGCCATGTCATCCGAAGATACGTCATCTGAAGTCGCGTCATCTGAAGACACGTCATCTGAAGACACGTCATCTGAAGACATGTCATCTGAAGACACGTCATCTGAAGGCGCGTCATCTGAAGACACGTCATCTCAAG
>CAMPAP010000042.1 GCA_946631935.1 uncultured Lachnospiraceae bacterium
GGGCGAGCGCCTCATATGCATCATTCTTTGCTGATTCGAGTTCACGCTTTTTATCTTCCAGTTCCTTGCGCTTGTCATCAACTTCGTTGATATTGTCCACCAGTTCGAACTGTGAATCGATAAGATCTGCATAGTTTTCCGTCAGATCATTAAGAGATTGATCAAGATCGGCAACGTTGTCGTTTAAGTCAAGCTGGGAATCGATAAGCTCCTGTTTTGCATCATCAAGGTCATCCTTATTTTCCATGATGTCATCAAGAGCATCCTGAAGTTCACCCTCTGCATATTCGTAGATCTTATCATTGAGCGCATCCACCTTGTTTTTGTCCAGCTGGATCTGAATGGTCTTTTCGATAAGGCCGCTTTCGCTCACGCTTGCAACACCGTCTATTCTCTCAAAGGAAGGAACCACGGACTCCTCAGTGAACTTAGTCAGTTCCGTGATATCCATTCCGTCATAGGTTACGGCAAGGTACTGGTTTGCGATCATGTCGGTGGAAAGCTCCATTATCTGGGGAATTCCCACCTCCTCCGGCCAGGATGCCCTGACTGTATCTATCTGGGTATATATCTTGACCATTACAGAATCAAGATCGGTTCCGCTTGCAAATTCAAGTTCCACAAGGCCGTAGTTTTCATAGCTAATCGAATAGATGTTTTTAACACCTGAGATGGTACCAAGGGCCTGCTCTAAGGGTTTTGATATGGTATCTTCAACGGATTCCGGAGACTCTCCCGGGTATGTTGTTATGACAAGAACATATGGAAGAGAAATCTGGGGAAGCAGGTCAAGCTGCATCCTGATGATACTGACAACACCCAGCACTATCATGATGATGACCATGACAAGCACGGTAAACGGTTTTTTTACACTTAATTTTGACACTTATTTTTCCTTCATAATTACATCGCATATTATCTGCGATGCCCTCTCAAAATCAGCTTCGGTCACATGACCGAAATTAACAATAAACTTGTTATTAGTTGCAACTAACCCATTGTAACAGTAATCCTTTACGGAATTCAATATAATCCCATGTTTTTTCAGTTCTTTTATAAAAATTTCACATTTTTGGCCGGGCAGAACACCGGGTCTTGGCTTCAGGAGAAACATCATTCCGCTTCCGTCTCCCTCACACTCAAAAAACTGTGAAAGACATCCGGTCTCGGCAATTCCCAGGATAGCGTTCTTTCTTTTCCGGTAAAAATTCTTCATCCTGCTTATATGTCTTTCATAGTATCCCTCGGCGATAAAGGATCTGAGAGTCAGCTGGTTGAGAGTTGACACACCTCCGGACCTGTAGGTCATTTTATCATTATATATATCATAAAGCCCCTTCGGAAGCACCATAAATGCAACCCTGATGGAAGGTGAAAGAGTCCTGGAAAAGGTGTTCATATAGACCACCCTGTCAGGATATGACGATGCAAGGGGAGGTACCGGTCTTCCTTCGAATCTGAATTCGGAATCATAATCATCCTCCACGATCCATGCATCATTTTCTGAGGCCCATCCGGCAAGTGCCGCTCTTCTTGATGCACTCATGATAACACCTAACGGAAAATGATGTGAAGGGGATACATGTACCATTTTTATGTTCTTATCTTTAAGTTCATCGGTAATAAGGCCGCTTTCATCCACAGGAATATGAATGCATTTGTTGGCGCTGTTTTCGTAAAGTCTGCTAATTGCGGGATACCCCGGATCTTCCATGGCAACAAAGCTTACTCCGCCGATGATCTTAAGAAGCATTTCATTAAGATACTCCGTACCGGGAGCAATGACGATCCTTTCAGGGTCGGATGAAAAAACTCTGGATCTTTCAAGATAATCAGCGATAGCCTTCCTGAGTTCAGGTATTCCCTGGGCAGATGGCGACTTTATGCACTCTCCCCGCTCCATGGAAAGGATCCTTCTTGTAAGCTTGGACCATGTGTCAAACGGAAATGTACTCTCCGGAAGCGACGAATCCGAAAAATTAAATGAAACCGGGGGACGGTTCTGCCGTTTCACCGGAGCATCCGCGCATTCCCCGAGTCCTCCGTGTGCAGAAGTAACAGCGGATGAAACGGCGGAACCGTTCCCACGTTCCATCTGTCCGGAATAATCAAGAACATAATAGCCGCTTTTTTCCCTGCTTTCGATATAGCCTTCGGTTATAAGCTGGGCATAGGCACTCGCAACGGTTATCTCGGCAATACCGTTGTCCTGTGCCATCTGCCTTCTGGAGGGTAGTTTCTCTCCGCCTTTGATCCTTCCGCTTACGATCTCAGATTTTATGAATTCATAAAGGAATTCATATATCGGCTTCTTTCCTCTTTTTTTCAGATCCACTACCATCATCTGGTATTATAAATTTCTCTCAAAATGGTTATATGAATAGTGCCAGAATCAAATTATACTTGTCATCATGTAACGAGTCAATATGAAACGGCAGAATCGTCCCGGTGTTTCTACGACTCAGTATAAAAGGTTGGAAACGGTCGCCTCTTCACGACTCAGTGTGAAACGGCAGAACCGTCCCCCTGTTTCAAAAGGAGAAGAATATGAAAAAGGTTGCTACAATTCAGGATATCTCATGCATAGGAAAGTGCTCACTTACGGTTGCACTTCCCATAATCTCTGCTGCCGGCATTGAGACTGCCATAGTCCCCACGGCGGTTCTTTCCACACATACCCAGTTCAAAGGGTTCACATTCCGGGATCTTACCGATGATATGGAGCCCATCAGGGATCACTGGATAAAGGAAGGCTTTAAATTCGATGCGATCTATACCGGATATCTCGGAAGCATCAAGCAGATTGAGATCGTAAAAAGCTATTTCAAGGCTTTTGACAACGGCTCTACATTCAAGGTAGTGGATCCTGCAATGGCAGATAACGGAAATCTCTATGTGGGATTTGATAAAAACTTCGCACTTGAGATGGCCGGCCTTTGTGCCGAGGCAGACATCGCCCTTCCCAATATTTCCGAAGCTGCACTGATGCTTGGCGAAGATTATCCCGGGGAGGATGCTCCTGAGGAGGTTACAAAGGATCTTCTTAAAAAGCTTGCAGACAAGGGAGTTAAATTCCCTGTCATCACAGGTGTAACTCTTAAGGACGGATCATTCGGATTCATCGGCTACGATGCAGCAAAAGATGAATTCATAAGCTACGGAACGGAAAAGATCCCTCATAAATCCCACGGAACCGGAGATATCTATGCAAGCGCATTTACCGGAGCTTTGGTTAACGGAAAGAGTATCTTTGACTCGCTTTCCATTGCAGCTGACTACACCGCAGCATGCATAAGAAACACTTACAATGATCCCGATAAGGTTGATTATGCGGTTAATTTCGAGCTTGAACTTCCTTACTACATTTCAAGACTCGGTTGACCGGAATTTTGGATTTAGGCATAATTCCGGAAAATTTTTAATCTCAAAAGAGGCTGCCGCTGCAGCCTCTTTATTTTACTTTTCTCTTCCGATCATTTCTGTTCTTTAACTATCTTAACGATCCTGCTGGTACCGAGTCTGGATGCACCAAGCTCCATGAACTTTTCGGCATCTTCTATAGAGCCGATGCCTCCGGCTGCTTTTATCTTTACTCCGGGACCCACATGCTTTGCAAAAAGTTCCACATCCTCAAAGGTTGCTCCGGAAGTTGAAAAACCGGTGGACGTTTTTATATAATCGGCTCCCGACTCAGTCACGATATGACACATCTCGATCTTTTCTTCGTCCGTAAGAAGACATGTCTCGATAATAACCTTCAGGATGATATCATCTCTTTTGGCCTTGCATGCGTTTTTGATCCGGACTATTTCATTTTTGACATATTCTGTGTCTCTGCTTTTGAGCCGGCCGATATTTATGACCATATCGATCTCGTCCGCGCCTTTCTCTATGGCATCTTTCGTCTCAAATACTTTGGCATCCGTTGTCATGTTTCCATTGGGGAAACCTATGACAGTGCAGATCTTCATCTTATCGCCGACATATTTTTTTGCATCCTCTACATAACAGGGAGGAATGCAAACCGATGCGGTATGGTATTTGATCGCATCATCGCAAAGCTGCCTTATCTGTTCCCAGGTTGCTTCCTGTTTTAAAAGTGTGTGATCACATATCGATAAGATCTTATCTATATCCATTGAACTTCTCCTTATTACTTATCAGTTACTGCTTTTTCTCGCAGGTTCCGAACTTTTTCTTTACAAGCTTATAATTATTTTATTACACAGGGCGTAGCAAAAGCAAAACAAAAAAATCCCGCCATAACGGCGGGATCCTTATCAGTCAAAAACACTCTTGACACCTATTATATTTTTCATGAAGTATACAGAATTGGTCTCAAGGCCTCTTCTGGGATTGGATTCGTGGACTATCTGTCCGTTTCCGATATACATTGCAACGTGGGAGCAGCCTCCGCCTCCGTAGCATATGATGTCTCCCGGCTGTGCCTCCTCAAGCGAGATGCTTCGCCCGGCTGATGAATACTGACCCGAAGGTGTTCTGGCTATGCTGATACCGAAATCTCTGTATACATAACATGTAAATCCGGAGCAGTCGGTTCCGCTTAAGCTCTGTCCTCCCAGCACATAAGGATTTCCGACGAACTGGAGTGCGTAATCCACCATTGCTTTTCTGAGATCGGATACGCTTGCGTAGTCGGTGCTCAGATTTGCGGGCTTGCTTACAGTAAGATTTTCCTTTGATGACTGGCTTGTGTTATTTGAAGAAGACTGGCTTGCTCTTTCTTTTCTTTCCCTTTCGGCTTCTTCCTCAGCCCGGATCTCTTCAATGGTCTTGGCTGTAGTATATTCCTCGGTGATATTTACGTAATCGGAGCATACATAACCCACCTTATTTCCGGAATAAAGGATCTTGATCCACGTAAGATCGTCGCCGGATGAATTCTCACCCTTCGATGCAAGATATACTCTGGGATCCACACCATCCTCAATTACGATCTTGTATTTCTCGCCTCTTTTAACGTAGGTAAGAGCTTTTGAAGAAAGTGAAGCACTCTCTCTTACATTCAGTTGTCCTACAAGTACTTCTGCACAGTAATCGGTGTGCTCATCAAGTCTGTTATATGCCGCAACTCCCGTAACAAGGAAGTTCTGAAGCACATATCCTTTGGTATCACCGCTCTGGATCCATATCCACTTGGAATTGTCTCCGTCGGGATCGGCATCACCCTTAACGGTCTCATCCTCTCCTTCAATGAGGGTTCCCACACTTCCGTCATACATGCGTCCCACTACGGAATACTCGGTTCCGGGACCGGATCTGACGTTACAGTACTTAGGATCCGTCTTAAAAAGAGCTATGGCAAGACTCAGATATTCTTCCTCAATGACATCGGCAGGATTGGTTATCTGCTCGGTAACCGTCGTACGCACCGATGTGCCGACACTCTCATAAAGGGTTGAGGTACGATTGAGCTCTCTTGAAGCTCCGCCGCCAACAAGGCCTGTTGCCTGAACCTTTAAGGGCATCATTACGGCCGCTGACAAAAATGCCGCAAAACCTGCTGCCTTTGAAATTTTACTGATAATATTCTTACTCATAATATTCATGGGTATTTTCTATTATATATGGTTTTTCATTAATTGCAACATTTTTGTAACATTTTCGAAATATTTAATAAAACAGCCCGATTTTCCTAAGAAAACCGGGCTGTTTTTATGCAATATTTATATTTTTCCACCTAATTAATGTATATGTATTAAATGCATGAAATATTTATCCATCACTTAAAAGGATTCTCCGAAGGATATCTTACACCTGCGGGCCGGTTATAATCGATCTCATCATATGCAACTCCGAGATACTTGAATACCTCATAGAGGAGCTTTCCGTTGTGATGGAAGGTGATAGCCGCATGGTGGGGATAATTCTTCTCA
>CAMPAP010000043.1 GCA_946631935.1 uncultured Lachnospiraceae bacterium
CCCTCATAATTTTGA
Organism: uncultured Lachnospiraceae bacterium; assembly: GCA_946631935.1. Lineage (GTDB taxonomy): Bacteria > Bacillota > Clostridia > Lachnospirales > Lachnospiraceae > AC2028. The sequence continues at coordinate 16 of CAMPAP010000043.1, forward strand.
CAGGAATTATGTTGTATATACGGGAACCCATGATAATGAGACCACAAGCGGATGGGCACATAACTGTGACAGAAAGACCCTGAAGTACATCATGAAATATCTTGATGTGGATAAGAAAAAGGATATCACCCCGGCTCTTATCAGAGAGTGCTATTCGTCAGTTGCCGATACCTGTATCATTCCTTTTCAGGATTTTCTGGAGCTTGGAAATGAAGCCAGAATGAATCTTCCTTCAACTCTTGGTGATAACTGGAAGTGGAGAACCGTATATTCCGACTGGACACAGAAGCTGTCAAAGAGAATGTACAAGCTTGTGAGAACCTATGGCAGATATGAGATGAAAGTCGGAAGATGATCTGATGTGAATGAATAAAAAAATCTGTGGCCTTATGGTCGCAGATTTTTGTTTTTGCGTGTCTTTCCGAATTACTTTATTTGTCGATTCCGGTCATGGCCATATGGGAATTGTGATATTTTGGCTCATATGTCACATCCCTTCCGAACCAGTCCGGGGGGAGGAAATTCTGGGCCGCATCAACGCTTCCGAATTCAACTTCAGCCATCATAAGAGGGGCGAAGGGTTCATCGAAGACATCAAGCTCTATCATAAGCGAGTATTCATCAGGAGGTTCGGGAGTTCCCGGGATCACTCCGGGATGCTCAAGGGGAATGAGATATCTTGTTTTTGATATAACATTTCCGTCAGCCTTTGCAAGCAGATGGCGGTATCCTTCGGCGGTAAGATTCAGGTTATATTCTTCTCTTTGCATAAGTCCCGAACCTTTGTATGTCAGGTAGAAGTTCTCGCCCTCTCTTCTGACTCTTACGACGGGATCCGTGCAAAGATATGCCTGTTCTATTTTGTGAAAGGGATATTTTTCTATGTCTTCGGGTAATTTATCTATTAAAAATTTTCTTTCTATTTCCATTTTTTATTCCTGATCTTCCGCATGAGCTTTGTAAACGATTCCTTCCGCTATACGGTCGGCTTTTTCCTGTCCTGCAAAAAGAGCTGCTATGGCGAGGGCAAAGGGAATCGATGCTCCCATTCCCTGCCCGGTGATTATGCCGGAATCGATCTCAACCTGTGAGTGGGTGCAGATGGCACCGCTGTTTTCGAGTTCTTCTTCAAAAGTGGGGTAGCAGGTAGCCCTTCTGCCCATGAGAAAGCCTCTGTGAGCGAAGATGCTGGGTGCGGCGCATATGGCTGCAATATATTTTCCTGCTCCGTAGTAATATCCGATGAGGTCAAGAAGCTCATCACATTTTTCAAGGTTTTCTGTGCCCAGCTTTCCTCCTGGAAGAACGAGCATGTTGTAGTCATCCTTTGCAATGTCCTGGATTATCTTGTCGGCGCTTACCTTAATGTTGTGGGAGCCTTTGACTTCGAGTCTTCCGTTTATGGAGACGGTATCAATTTCTATTCCGGCACGTCTGCAGATATCCACGACTGTAAGAGCCTCGATCTCTTCAAAACCGTCTGCAAGGAAAAGTGCGATCCTGTTCATGTTTTATCCTCCTGATCAAACCTTTATTCCGTTTACGGTAACATCACCGTTTAATTCTATGACTATGCAGTCCTTTCCTTCAACTTCCTGCTCGCTTACAAGGTCGGTCCTGTCCGGTTTTACTTTGATCACAACATCCGGTGTCTTTACGTCAAATGATCTTGAGTTAAAGACGTTGCTCATCATAAGAGGTCTGTCCTGATCAACGACTTTTTCGTATTTGTCGTCAAATGTGCTGAGTTTTTCATTGCTGGATCCGCTGGCTTCAAGCAGGTTTCTTATATCGCTTTTTTCCATGGTGAGGGGGACGTTGTTTTCCGCTGAGTCAGCAACCATCCTGGTCATTTCTTCATGAATATTCTTTATGCTTGTGAAGCTGCATTCTTCACCGAGGGTTTCCTCGACTATGGCTTCAAAGGTCTCTTTTTGTTCGCATGCCGTCATGGGTTCAATGGCGCCAAGCATCATGTCAATGAAGGATTCGTTGAGATTTTCCGCATCCTTGGAATAGTACATGACAGAGTGGATATCGGAAGATCTGTCGTTGAAGGCAGGGAATAGATATCCGAGTATGGGCATGTTTACGATCCAGTCTCTTTTTCTGTTATGAAATTCCCCGGTTTTGGGATCGAATGACAGACCGGCATCTGCAAGATCTACCGGACAGATAACTGTGAGTATGTAGTCATATACCTCGTCGGAAGCATCGTCATTAACGATCCCGTCCGATGTTTTTCCCGGAACATCATATGCATCGTGAACCACAAGGATAAGGTAATTGCCCACATATTCAAAAGAAGAGATTATCCTTCCGAAGTATTCGTCAAGAAGAGCTTCGTCCTCAAGCTTTGAATTTCTGAGCTTTAAGAGAAAGTCCTGTGCGCCTCCGCTTTTTTCCGATTCATTTGTAAAATCCAGTGTATGCGCTGTCTTTCCGATGCTTCCGGAAAGAGCTTTTTTGAAAAAATCCAGATATTTGTACATTTCTTCCTCGGGAAGGGAAAGAAACGACCTTGAAAAGACGGCTTTTTTGTTTTTTTCACCGTCGACATAGCATCCCGCCATTTTGGTGATGGAGCATTTTTTGGGGGTATAGAGTTTTTTAAGTTCGTTTAGTTCAGTCTTGATCATAAAAGCCTCCGTGCTGATTCGCAGTGAAAAACATTTTATCACAAATCTGTCTGTTATGAAAATGCAAATGACATTTATCGTGGTTGAAAACGGGAAATCAAATTGTTAAAATGAATGAGTTGAAAATATTTAATAAAGGAAAGAATCTATGGAAAGCTATAAGCAGGAATTTATTGATTTTATGATAAAGTGCCAGGTTCTTAAATTTGGTGATTTTACGCTTAAGAGCGGTCGTAAATCACCGTTTTTCATGAATGCGGGAGCTTATGTAACAGGATCGCAGCTCATGGCGCTGGGAGAGTATTATGCAAAGGCCATTCATGACAATTTCGGGGATGATTTTGATGTTCTGTTCGGGCCTGCATATAAGGGAATACCCCTTTCCGTTGCTACGGCCATCGCTTATTCAAAGCTTTACGGAATTGATGTCAGATACTGTTCGAACCGCAAGGAGGTCAAGGATCACGGAGATACGGGAATCCTTCTCGGGTCTAAGCTTTCTGACGGGGACAGAGTGGTGATGATCGAGGATGTTACCACTTCCGGTAAGTCGATAGAGGAGACATTCCCGGTACTTAAAGCTCAGGCAAATGTTACCATAAAGGGTCTGATAGTTTCCTTGAACCGTATGGAAAAGGGACTGCATTCCGATAAAAGCGCCCTTGATGAGATAAGGGAGACATACGGATTTGATACCGCGGCCATTGTCAATATGAAGGAAGTGACCGAGTATCTGTACGGAACCGAAAGACAGGGCAGGGTATGGATCAATGATGAGATAAAGAAAGCCCTGGATGAGTATTATATGCAGTACGGAGCTGTATAAAGGCAGGGGCTGCTGCAAAGCAGGGCTTTAGCTGACATAAACGTAAGTCGCATCTGTGCGGTTTAGGAGGTATATATGGAAGAAGAGAAGATTTATAAAGTAGTCAGAACAACCGGAGCATGGGATCTTGCCATTGGAATTGTTACCATAGTTTTCGGCCTTGCTGCCGGGATAGTTCTTGTTATCAGCGGGGCAAAGCTTCTTTTGTCAAGATCCAAGATAATGTTCTGATGCTATGCGCAGACATTTAAGGTTTACAAACAGACGTCATCCCTACCTTGGAATAATGTCCATGGTGCTGGGACTGATAGCGCTGTTTTCCCTTATTTACGGGATTTACTGCAGTTATCTGGTAAGCGGTGATGTGCCTGCGGGCTTCGGCGTCGGTTGTGCCCTTGCTACGCTCTATGCGCTTGTTGGATGGTTCATGGGTGTGTATGCCGTAAGGATACCCGATACCTACCATATTACGGGGATAACAGGGATAATAGTCAATTCGGTTTCGCTGTTCATCTCTGCATTTTTGCTGTGGATGCCGTCTTAGGGCTCTATTGCATACGGCCCTTTATTTTAGTAAAATGTTTCATGGTTTTTTTGAAAACAGGAAAGAAAAGGATAAGGAAAAATGAGTACTTCTGTAAAAAAGGCCCCTGTTTTGGTGGGCATTGTCATGGGAAGTGATTCCGATATGCCTGTTATGGCCAAAGCGGCCGAGATACTTGATAAACTCGGTATCGGCTACGAGATGAAGATCATTTCCGCTCACAGAGAGCCGGATGTTTTTTTTGAATATGCATCATCTGCAGAAAAAAGAGGATTCAAGGTTATAATCGCAGGTGCCGGAATGGCTGCGCATCTTCCCGGAATGTGTGCCGCAATATTCCCGATGCCCGTTATCGGTATCCCCATGCATACAACTTCCCTGGGAGGAAGGGATTCACTCTACTCGATAGTTCAGATGCCAAGCGGCATCCCTGTTGCCACGGTTGCCATAAACGGAGGCGCTAATGCAGGTCTTCTTGCGGCCAGGATCCTTGCGGTATCTGATAAGAAGCTTTTAGGAAAGCTTAAAAAGTATTCCGCCGATCTTAAGAAGCAGGTTCAGGATAAGGACGCAAAGCTTCAGGAGATCGGATATAAAAAATATCTCGACAAATAATCTATAAGGAGAAAAACATGGCACTCGATTATAAGGCAGCAGGCGTAGATATCGAAGCCGGCTACAGATCGGTCGAACTTATAAAAAAATACGTTGCCGGGACTGAAAGACCCGAGGTCTGCGGAGGACTCGGAGGTTTTTCGGGAGCATTTTCCGCAGCGGCATTCAAAGGAATGGAGGAGCCGATCCTTCTTTCCGGAACCGACGGAGTCGGAACAAAGCTTAAGGCTGCAATGGTGCTTGACAGGCACGATACCATAGGGATCGACTGCGTTGCGATGTGCGTAAATGATGTTGCATGTGCCGGGGGTGAGCCCCTCTTTTTCCTTGATTACATTGCATGCGGAAAAAACATTCCCGAGAAGATCGCAGAGATCGTAAAGGGAGTTGCCGAAGGATGCAAGATGGCCGGCTGTGCCCTTGTCGGGGGAGAGACCGCAGAGCATCCCCAGATGATGCCGGATGATGAATATGACATCGCAGGATTTTCTGTGGGAGTTGTTGATAAGAAAGATCTCATAACCGGAGATGATATCAAGGCAGGGGATGTGCTTGTGGGTATTGCGTCAAGCGGGATCCACTCAAACGGTTTTTCTCTTATCAGAAAAGTTTTCGACATGACTGAGGAGTCACTGAATACCCGGTATGATGAGCTGGGAGAGACTCTCGGAGATGCTCTTTTAAGACCTACCATCATATATGTGAAGGCTTTAAGGGCCGTTAAGGAAAGCGGCATTAAGATCAAGGGCTGCAGCCATATCACAGGCGGCGGATTTTATGAGAATATTCCCAGGATGCTTCCGGATGGCATTAATGCACATGTAGAAAAGGGCAGCTATCCTGTTCCTCCTATTTTCGATCTTATCGCCAAAAAGGGCGGCATCGAGGAAAAGATGATGTACAACACTTACAATATGGGACTCGGAATGCTTCTTGCTCTCGATCCCGCGGATGCCGAAAAAGCAGTCAGGGCAATTGAGAGTGCAGGCGAAAAGGCTTATATCGTAGGTAAGTGCGAAGCCGGAGAAAAGGGTGTGACCTTATGCTGAGAACTGTCGTATGTGTCAGCGGAGGCGGGACCAATCTTCAGGCCATAATCGATGCGGTTAAGAGCGGAGATATCACAAATACCGAACTTGTTGGTGTCATCAGCAACAATTACGGAGTAAAAAGTCTCGAAAGAGCGGAAAAAGCCGGCATCCCTGCTTTCGTTATCAGTCCTAAGGATTATGAGATAAGGGATGATTTTCACAGGGCTTTTCTTGATAAACTTTCGGAGCTTAAGCCGGATCTTATTGTTCTTGCAGGTTTTCTCGTAAGGATTCCGGAAGAAATGGTAGAAAGGTATCCGGGGAAGATAATCAACATCCACCCGTCACTGATACCGTCTTTTTGCGGAAAAGGCTTTTACGGTCTCAAGGTTCATGAGAAGGCACTTGAAAGAGGCGTTAAGATAACCGGAGCCACTGTGCATTTTGTAAATGAAGGTATGGACGAAGGCCCCATCATTTCACAGAAAGCGGTGGAGGTTAAGGAAGGGGATACCCCCGAGATCTTACAGAAAAGAGTTATGGAAGAGGCGGAATGGATTCTTTTGCCCGGGGCCATAGATGATATTGCAAACGGACGGGTGCATATGGAAGGCTCCCGAGCCGGAAGAAAGGTTTGAACATGAAGATACTGATCGTCGGAGGCGGCGGAAGAGAGCATGCCATAGCCCAGGCGGTGGCAAGGAGCAAAAGATGCAGTAAGCTTTACTGCGCTCCTGGAAATGCAGGTATTGCATCACTTGCCGAGTGTGTTCCAATCGGTGCTATGGAATTTGACAGGATAGTTGCTTTTTCAAAAGAAAATGCCATCGATCTTGTTATTGTAGGAATGGATGATCCTCTTGTAGGAGGACTTGTTGATGAACTTGAAAAAGCCGGCATCAGGGCTTTCGGGCCTAAGGCTGAAGCTGCGATCATAGAAGGAAGCAAGGCTTTTTCCAAGGATCTGATGAAAAAATACGGCATCCCCACGGCTGCTTACGAGAATTTTGATGATGCGGATAAGGCACTTGAATACTTAAGGACCAAAGCTTCATTTCCTGTTGTTCTCAAAGCTGACGGCCTTGCTTTGGGAAAGGGCGTGCTTATCTGCAATACCCTAGAGGAAGCCGAGGATGGTGTAAGGACCATAATGCAGGATAAGAAATTCGGTTCTGCAGGAAACAGAATGGTCGTTGAAGAGTTTATGACCGGACGCGAAGTCAGTGTACTTTCTTTTGTTGACGGCAAGACGGTTAAGATCATGTCTTCCGCACAGGATCATAAGAGAGCAGGAGACGGTGATACAGGACTTAACACCGGCGGTATGGGCAATTTTTCACCCAGTCCTTTCTATACCGATGAGATAAATGAATTCTGTATGAAGAATATTTTCCAGCCTACTGTTGATGCCATGGCAGCGGAAAACAGACCCTTCCACGGAGTTATTTTCTTCGGTCTGATGCTTACGCCTGCAGGTCCCAAAGTTCTTGAATACAATGCAAGATTCGGAGATCCCGAAGCTCAGGTTGTACTTCCCAGACTTGAAAATGATATAATCGATGTAATGGAGGCGTGCATTGACGGAAAGCTTGATGAGATCGATCTTAAATTTTCCGACAAAGCTGCTGTTTGCGTCGTCCTTGCAAGCGACGGATATCCCGTAAAATACGAAAAGGGATTCCCGATTGAAGGCCTTGAGAAATTTGAAGGAAAAGAGGATGTATTTTGTTTCCATGCCGGAAGCAAGTTTGATGAAAGCGGACGCATAGTCACAAACGGCGGAAGAGTCCTGGGCATAACGGCCCTTGGTGATGATCTTAAGGATGCCAGAAGGAAAGCTTATGAAGCTACCGAATGGGTATCTTTTGACAATAAGTATATGAGACATGATATTGGCAAAGCCATAGATGAAGCATGATGTGGAGGGAATTGAAAAAAATGAAGAATATTAATTTCAGAAAAAAGATCAGACTCGCTTTGTGCGGGGCAGGAGCAGTCATTGCGGCAGGTTTTATTGTTTTCAGCGGAATGTTTGCACTTAATGTAGAGGCAAGTACCGGTAAAGCAAAGTCAAATGCAAATGTAAGATCTTCTGCATCAACCGGTTCTGAAGCTATCGCAAGCCTTACACAGGGCGATACATTTGAGATCAAGGGACAGACAAACGGAAATGACGGATATATCTGGTATGAGATCGCCGTTAATGCGACCCAGACAGGATTCGTTAGATCCGACCTTGTAGAAGTTACCGACGGAACAGTACCCGCCAATAACAACAATAACAACAACACAAACAGCACTACCACAACAACGACCCCCGTTTCCGTTAACTCTGACGGCATTACCGTGGTTGAGACCGTAAGCGGAATGACCAATTCCGATGTTAACGTAAGAGCGGATGCTTCAACCAACAGTGAGATCGTTGCAAAGGTTCAGAACGGACTTACTCTTTCCGTTACCGGAACCAAGATGGGAACAGACGGCAATACCTGGTACTACCTGACCTTCACCAAGGACGGTGTCAGCACCACAGGTTATATCAGATCCGATTTCGTAAATCTTTCCGGCGAGCTTAAGGAGCCCCAGACAGAGACTGATCAGGAGCCTGTCCAGACCACAACAGAGACCACCGTTGCAACCGTTCAGAAGAGATGGGATACCCAGGAGCAGGCAGACGGATGGTTTCTTCTCGATTATGAGCAGGGCAAGCAGTACAATATCGACAACATCTTCCAGACCAATGATGACAATACCGCAAAGCTTGAGACCCAGAAGGACAAGATCAAGTCTCTCAGAACCGGTCTTATCATTGTGATAGTTCTTCTTGTAGCAGCCATTGCAGCGGCGGTATTCTTCTTCATGAAGTGGAAGGATCTTGATGACAGGGCAGCATTTGCAGAGGCTGAAAAAGAAAGAGCAAAGAGGATCGCAGGACAGGGTGACGGAAGAAGACCTGCAAAGCCCCAGGGAGCACGTCCCGCACGCGAGCCCGGAAGAAGAGAAGTTACAAGCGGTGAGCGCAGAAGACCTGAAGGTGCCTCAAGACAGGGTGCATCCGTAAGGCCTGAGGGCGCAGAGAGAAGACCCGCTGATGTTCAGAGAGGACAGAGCACTCACACAGTTAAGCCTTCTGAAGGAGCATCAAGAAGATCTGAAGAGCCTCCCGTAAGAGAAAGAGAAAGCGTTCAGGCAGATGCAGCACCCGCAAGAGAGTCTTCACCTGAACCTCAGGAGAGAAGAAGACCCAGACCACAGCCCGAACCCGCTCCCAAGGAGCACCGCAAGAAGCCCCCTGTTGATGATGACGATGATGAATTTGAATTCGGATTCCTCAACTGGGATGATGACGACAAATAAAAATGACATATAAAAAACATGAGGGATATCCTTTCAGGATATCCCTTATTTTAAATTGTCATTGACCGGGAGCCTGCGTTTGTTATATCATATATATAACAGTAGTTTAAATTCAGCTGACCTGAATATATGGCGCAGAGCGCCAAGGAAGGAAGCTTGGCGAAACTTCGTTTCGCTGACCTGAATAAATGGTGCCAAGGCACCAAGGAAGGAGGTTCGCATGTATATAGAAATTGATTTTAACAGCGATGAAGCGATATACTCACAGCTGTGCGATCAGATCATAATGGGGATAGCTGCTTCAAGATATCATGACGGCGATCCTCTTCCGTCTGTAAGACAGCTTGCTGATGATATAGGCATCAATATGCATACCGTTAACAAGGCGTATACCGTTCTCAGACAGCAGGGTTATGTGAAGGTGGACAGAAGGCGCGGTGCGGTGATAAGCGTTGAGCCGGATAAGGCAAATGCACTTGCGGAACTTAAGGAGAGTCTGAGGGTTGACATTGCAAGAGCATTCTGCAGGAATATAACAAAAGATGATGTTCATGAACTTGTGGATCAGATCTTTGATGAATACAGATCCGCGAAATAAATACAGGAGATGAAAGTGGAAGGCAATTATTCTGAAAAAGCAAAAAAATCGCTTGATATAGCGGCGAAATGTGCAAAAAAGCTTAAACAGAGCTATATAGGTTCCGAACATATCCTTCTGGGACTTGTGTTAAATGAAGATTCAATGGCAGGAAAGGTGCTGGCCGCAAACGGAGCGGATTCAGATAAGATCACTGACATGATCAGGGATATGATCAGCTTTAATACTGCTCTTGCCATAGAGTCCAGGGAAGAATATTCCCCCAGGGCAAGAGGGATACTTGAAGAGGCACATGCACTTGCAAAAAGATTCGGACAGGATCTTGTCGGAACTGAGCATATACTTTTAGCACTTATCAAGGAATCCGAGAATGTGGCAGTAAGACTTCTTGCAACCATCGGAGTCAATCCCTTAAAGGTCTATGCCGATACACTGTCAGCAATGGGTCAGGATCCAAGACTTGCAAGAGAGGATCTTGCACCTCCCGGCGCAGAGCACGGCGAAAAGGTCAGTATACTGGACCAGTATTCAAGGGACCTTACGGCACTTGCGGCAGAAGGCAAGCTTGATCCCGTGGTTGGAAGAAAGGATGAGATCAAAAGGATCATCCAGATCCTTTCAAGAAGGACCAAGAACAATCCCTGCCTTATAGGCGAACCCGGCGTCGGAAAAACTGCAGTTGTTGAGGGGCTTGCCCAGCTTATAGCATCCGGTGATGCTCCCGATACTGTTAAAAACAAGAGACTTCTTACTCTTGATCTTCCCGGAATGGTTGCAGGTTCAAAGTACCGCGGAGAATTTGAGGAGAGGATAAAAAGAGTTATCAGGGAAGTTGAGGACAGCGGTAACATCATTCTTTTCCTTGATGAGATACATACGCTTATAGGCGCAGGCGGAGCTGAGGGTTCCATCGATGCGTCAAATATTATGAAGCCCTCTCTTGCAAGAGGAGAGCTTCAGCTTATCGGTGCGACCACCATAGCGGAGTATCGTAAATATGTGGAGAAGGATGCCGCTTTAGAGAGGCGTTTCCAGCCTGTTACCGTGGATGAACCCACGGAAGAGGAGGCTGTCCGCATACTTGAAGGTATCCGGGGAAAATATGAGTCACATCACTGTATAGAGATAACGGACGGCGCCATAGAAGCCGCTGTAAGGCTTTCCGCAAGATATATAAATGACAGGAATCTTCCGGATAAAGCCATAGATCTTATAGACGAGGCCGCTGCAGCTGCGCATTTAAGGAGCCTTGAAGTTCCTGACAAGCATCAGTCCCTTCTTGACGAGATCAATAAGATGGACAGACAGATCGAACTGTCCATAAGAATGGAAGCCTTCCTTCAGGCACGTGAGATCAAGCTTAAGCAGGATGAACTGATCAAAAAATACGAGAAAGCTCTTAAGAAAAGTGAGAAAGATGCCTGTGAGAAAAAGGGCAGCATAGGTGAGGACGACATTGCAAAGGTTGTTGCCATGTGGACCAAGATCCCCGTTACCAAGCTGAATGAAAAAGAAAGTGACAGACTCTTAAAGCTTGAATCCATACTTCACAAGAGGGTCATCGGACAGGAAGAGGCCGTGACCGGAATATCCAAAGCCATGAGAAGAGGCAGGGTGGGTCTTAAGGACCCCAAGAGACCTGTGGGATCATTCCTTTTCCTCGGACCTACAGGTGTGGGTAAAACAGAGCTTTCAAAGGCTCTTGCCGAAGCCATGTTCGGATCGGAGGATTCTCTTATCAGGATCGATATGTCTGAATATATGGAGAGCTTCTCCACAACGAAGATGATAGGTTCACCTCCGGGATATGTGGGTTTTTCCGAGGGAGGACAGCTTACCGACAAGATAAGGAATAATCCTTATTCCGTTGTGCTTTTTGATGAGATAGAAAAAGCACATCCGGATGTTTTCAATATACTTCTCCAGGTCCTTGATGACGGAATACTTACCGACTCAAAGGGAAGGAAAGTTTCTTTTAAGAATACGATAATAATCATGACCTCAAATGCCGGAGCCCAGAGGATCGTAGATCCCAAGAATCTGGGATTCGGCGCCACCCGCGGGGACGAGAAGGCTGATTATGAACAGATGAAATCCGGTGTCATGGAAGAAGTAAAGAGGGTTTTCAAACCTGAGTTCATCAACAGGATCGATGACATCGTGGTATTCAGTCAGCTCAGCGACCAAAACCTTAAAGATATCGTAGATCTTCTTGCATCCCAGCTTGCATCAAGGTGTAAGGAACAGATGGATATCGAACTTAAACTTGC
>CAMPAP010000044.1 GCA_946631935.1 uncultured Lachnospiraceae bacterium
GATTATTGCACGGAAGATAGTATTCATCAAAGTCATCCGGTTTGATCCTGCATCCGGTTACCTTTCCGGATATATGTTCAAATCCTGTAAAAAGGGAACTGAATCTTACCTCTCCGCCCATTTCTTCGATGGAATGCCTTATGGAAACTATTATATCACGGAGAAGATCCGTTCCGATATGAGGCATATGCTCATAAGCTATGCTTTCCGGAGCACCGTTTTTTATAAATATATCAAGGACTTCACCGATCCTGCCGCATTTATCCTTGATGGAAGTGGTAAGTTTCCCGTCGGAAAAAGTTCCCGCACCCCCTTCACCAAACTGTACATTTGATGAAGGATCAAGTACTCCTGTCTTCCAGTACTTTTCAATATCTTCTTTTCTGTCTTCTACTCTTCTTCCTCTTTCAATGACTATGGGCCTGTAGCCTTTAAGTGCAAGCTCATATGCACAAAAAAGCCCCGAAGGACCGGCGCCTATTATGACAGGGCGCTTATCAGACTCTTCTTCTCCGCAGGAAGGAAGTGTATATTTAACCGGCTCATATACCGAAATATTCTTACATTTACGAAAAGCAGAAAGGATCTTCTTTTCATTAACCGTATCGCAAACCACGGAATAAACATAATAAAGATCCGGCTTTTTCCTTGCATCAATGCTTTTTTTCAGGATACTGATATTAAAAACTTCTGAAGGTTTTATCTTAAGCCTTCCTGCAACAATCTCTTTAAGATCCGGAACAGATGCATCTGTCTTTATTTTTAACTGATCGATCCTTATCATTTTGCAAGGCTCCTGCCGCAGATAATTCCGGTAGCCCATGCAAGGTACAGATTATATCCGCCGCATTTTCCGTCGACATCAATCATCTCACCGGTAACATATAATCCGTCATTACCATAGATATCCATATTACGACCTATGGCAGAAAGATCGATGCCGCCGCTCATGGTCTGTGCTTTATCCGCAGGCTGAATGTTTTTAACATCAAATTTAAGCTCCTTAAGATTTTCGAAAAGTGCCTTTTTTCTACCATCATCAAGAGAACCTGCAGGGGACTTGTCGGATATACCGCTTCTTTTAAGGACATATGACATGAGCTTATTGTTCATGATGCCGTTAAAAGCATAATATATTTCACGCTCCGGAAATCTGTCTATACGCGATCCTATGATTTCTTTTACATCATCTTTATCATATTCGTTCATAAGATCGATGGTAAGGCAGCATTTTTCGCCTTTTTCCAAAGCTCTGCCTGCTAAGCTGCTTAGCTGGAAGACCGGTATGCCTGATACAGCTTTTTCGGTAAACTGTATCTCTCCTTCTTCTGTTCCGCTAAATCTTCCGGATACAAAAAGACTGACAGAGCCTGCTGATCTTACACCTTTAATACTTCTCAGATCATCATAAACATCAAGTCCGCATAAAGCAGGGACTGTTTTATTATGCTTTATTTTTAGTCCCTTAAGCAAAGCGGTAAATTCCGATCCTTTTATCCCAAATCCGCCGGAGCCAAGTCCGCAGGATAAAACCACAACGTCAGAGTATTCTTTTTTTCCGTTTATCAAAAGTTCAAAACCTGATCCGCTGCGGGTGACCTCAGTACATACGCATTTGGTCCTGATATTTATCCCAAGATCATCGCATTCGTTTTTCAGAGCATTAAGTACAGTAAGAGCCTGCATGGAACGGGGATACAGATATCCGTTTTTTGATACTGTAATGACCCCAAGGGATCTGAAAAAATCCTTTATATCATCCATGTTTATTCTTTTTATCAGATCATCAAGAAATTCTTTACGGCCCCCAGATGAGCTGTAAAACATTTCGGAATCCAAGATCTCATTTCCGAGATTACATCTTCCGTTTCCGGTTGCAAGGATCTTGCGTCCGCATTTTTCAGAAGCTTCATAGATTGTAATATCCGATGGCCTGACACCGTTTCTTACTGCGGTGATGGCAGTGGTCATTCCGGAAGCTCCGCATCCCACAATGGAGTATTTCATTACATCACCCTTAATATCTGACCGAGGCTGATAAGCATATTTCCAAAAGGCATAAGCCCTGTCTCGGTATCGGTATAATTCCTGAAAAGAAGCAAAATTGCATTATAGACTATAAGTGATATGGGAATACAGATAAGCACCGTAAAAAGATTCCCAAGATGAGCAGATGCAAAATTTGTGATGATAAGGATCACAATGGCATTGACAGCCCCGGATATTACAGGTATCAGTATATTCCTCAGAGGATCATAGACCATGTTCATCCTGAAGAAAGTGATGATATACCATACAACGGTTCCGGTAAGGGAGAATACCAAAAGAGAAACCGACAAAGACCTGTAAATATTCATACCTGTTCCGATACAGAGTCTTACGGAAAGGATTCCCATAACGGAAGATACAAGTGCCGCAACGATCCTGGGTATCCTGTCATCTCTTGCAGCGCAGATATCATCGGAAAAAAGAGTCAGGGAATAAATAACTGAAGCAACAACCGAAATAACAAGTTCTGCAGTAAGTAAAGCCGAAGACTCTTCTGCCATGATCTTCATTATGACTTTGGAAGCACCTGAATAAAAAGAAGCAATGAAAACGGATGAAATAACAGCGATATGGATGCCGCAGTCAAAATACGCTCTGGAATTGCCCCTTTCTTTTTTTCTGACAGCGCCAAGCCAGCGTACGGACGAAGAAGACGTTTCATACAAAGTAACAGCAGAAGAAAGAAGGAAAGGCAGAATTATGATACCGAAAGCAATTCCTGCGTTTTGAGCTCCGCCTGCCGAAACAAGCCATGAGAAAATAAAAACGGAAAATGAAAGCCCAACCAATATATTTCCAAGTCTTCTCCTCCAAAGACTGATAAAAACATAAGAAGAACTGTCCCCCGAAGAATAGGTTTCATAACCTTTCGAAGCCCTGATCTTAAGACCCAGCCTTACTATGAAAAGGAAAACAAATACCAAAAACTCGGCAAGACACAGTCCCAGGAAGACACCGCTTACCGCATATATATACTTAAATTCATCATCAATAAGAAGGGCACTTATCTTCTCTCCCTTCTCATACATGATCATCATAAAGGGATAACCGGACAGGATCCTCAGAAGCTGTCTTAAGACTATGGCTATGCATACCGCTTTATCTCCGGACGCCGACAGATCATATCCGATAAGATATTCATTTATGATCCTGAAAAAGATAAAGATGCTCAGGTAAAATCCAAGAAATCTGCCTTTTGAAAGACCAAATGCGGCATCCATAAGATAATAGTTTAAAACTCCTGTAAGCACAGCACCGATAAGAGCATAGACAGAAAGAAGGAATCCCGATGTGCTCAGTATACCGAGAGCTGAATTTTTCTGGCCTTTTGAAAGCTTGACACGGACCAGTCTGGAAATAACATCCGATGAACCGTCACCAAAAAGCTGCCATATCATCACGGTAACAAGATAAACCGGGGCAAGGTAACCAAGCCCGGTATCTTTCAATACATTTCTGAACACATAAACAGAAAGAACCGAGATTATAAGAGATATATATCCAATTTGTTTTCTGTATAAAAATGATTTCATTTATTCCGATCCGTTTCTTAAAATACCGAGTTCATTTAATATCTTATCCTGTTTTGAAAACATGACCTTTTCTTCTTCATCAGTCATGTGGTCATATCCGCAGAGATGAAGGCAGGAATGAACCACAAGAAATGCCATTTCCCTTTTGGGTGAATGTCCGTATTCCTCGGCCTGGGAAAAAACCCTGTCTGCATTAAGAACAATCTCACCCATTACTATCTCTCCGGTATCCGGATCCGTATATAATGCTTTTTTTTCATCCGGTATATCAAAATCCGAAGGCTCAACATAATCAAGGTTCGGAAAAGAAAGTACATCCGTTGCACTGTCAATGCCCCTGAACTGATTATTAAGTTCTCTTATGCCCTCTGAATCGGTTATGGTCACGGAAACCGAAAGCTGATCCACAGGTGCCTGTTCTTCAGAGAAAGTCTTTTCGCATACAGTTTTTATAAGTCTTTCGTGATCAAAGCCAAAATCCTTATTGATTTCATTTTCAACGAAGAAAGTCATAATAGAGCTTCTCCTCTTTAAAGATCTTCTTCATACTGTTTATATCAGCAAATGTGATATCGCATTCATCAAAATTACCGCGCTTTACAAATCTGTCAAAAACAGCATCGGTAAGCTTTGAAGAATCAAGCTGTGCGTTTTTATCTTTTTCAAAAACAGCCATGGCTGTCATGACTATTGTTCTGGAAATGATCAGAGCAGCGGACTCAATGCGCTTTATGGACACTCCGGGATCAAGTGAATAATCCTTATATTCATCAAGCATTTCACGAAGAGAAACTGTAAATCCCATATCATCATAAAAAGCCTCTCTGTCCTCTTTATCAGAAGGTGTAAGCTCGTGATAATACCCTCCGCACTTAACAA
Organism: uncultured Lachnospiraceae bacterium; assembly: GCA_946631935.1. Classification (GTDB taxonomy): domain Bacteria; phylum Bacillota; class Clostridia; order Lachnospirales; family Lachnospiraceae; genus AC2028. The sequence goes on from CAMPAP010000044.1 coordinate 4,461, forward strand.
CATCCTTATCAAGTGAAAGAGCCCCGGAAACCCTGTCACAAAAATAAGCCGTGTGAATGCTCAGCATATAGCTTTTTGGATTACTTTCCTTAAGCTCAAGCAGATATTCGTTTTCAGTATCGCAAAGAGTCTGGTAAAGATCGGTATATTTGTAAATAAATGCAGATGAATAAACTCTGAATGCGTAGTATATGATTATGAGACTTAAAAGGGCATTTGCCATGGGAAGGATAAAAAGCTGGATATTAAGACCGTTATAAGCGGTAATTATGATGCCGCAGACTTCACAGCTTAAAAGACAAAGAGACGAAAGAAACGCGGGAAGACCGAATCTTAATTCCTTACCTATGGGCAGATAGATGGTCACGGCAAAAACACCGCTTATAAAATATAGGAAAAACACCAAAGAACCGCATCCTGTAACGATGGAGCATCCCGCAAGAAGTGAAGATGCACAGCATACTCCGATATAAGGAGTTGAAAAAAGAGACAGGATAACAAAAACGGGCATAAATACCCAGATGGTATTGGGAAAATAAGTAAACAGAACGGACAAAAACATGCTGACATACAAAAGGATCCAGAATGATTTTTTTCTGCGGGATGAAATCTCAGGATCCGTTTCGGAAACGGGATAACATTTTCTGACGCAGAAGGAAACTATCCCGCCAAGCATCAGAGAAAACAATGCCCTTTGCAAAAGCTCATCTTTTTCCGAACCGGATAAAAATCCGAGAAAGGAAAGAATAAGCGCATAAAAAACAGCAAATATCAGGCCCGGCAGGATCCTGTTAGAATTTTTTCTGTGTTTTTTTTGTTCTGTTTTCATATTCTTCGTAACGTTTTACTATCTTCTGCACAAGGGGATGTCTGACCACATCCTTGCTGGTCAGTCTGCAAAATGCTATTTCATCAATACCTGAAAGCACCTTTACAGCCGTATCAAGTCCCGAAACAGTTCCGGGAGCAAGGTCTTTTTGTGTTGCATCACCGGTGATGACAACCTTTGACCCAAAGCCGATCCTTGTTAAAAACATCTTCATCTGGGCGGGTGTTGTGTTCTGTGCTTCATCAAGAATAATGAAAGCATTGTCCAGAGTTCTTCCTCTCATGTATGCAAGAGGAGCAACTTCGATAAGTCCCTTTTCAAGATTCATGGAAAATTTTTCGGGCCCCATGATCTGAAACAGAGCATCATATAATGGTCGAAGATAAGGATCCACTTTACTTTGAAGATCTCCGGGAAGAAAGCCAAGCTTTTCTCCTGCTTCAATTGCCGGCCTTGTAAGGATGATCCTTCCCACTTCCTCATTTTTAAATGCGCTTATGGCCATGGCCATGGCAAGATATGTTTTTCCGGTACCTGCAGGTCCCACGCCGAAGGTTATCATCTTCTCTGCAATAGACCGTGCATATTCCTTCTGACCAAGCGTCTTGGGTACTACAGGTTTTCCGTTAGCCGTATGGCAAAGGACATCTTTAAGAGCTTCGGACAAAGCTCCTTCATGATCTTCCTCTGTCATATCGATGGCATAATTTACATTTTGTTCTTCTATCTCATTGCCTCTTTCGGAAAAATGTTTAAGATCGTCGATGATGCTCATGGCTTTTTTTACATCATCTTCTTTACCGCTTACTACCAAAAATCCGTTTCTCGAAACCACCTTCACATTCATGGAAGATTCGATCTTCCTGATGTGAGTGTCCATAGAACCGAAAATATTCCTCATTTCTTCGCTTGAAAGCTCAGCTTTAAGTGAATACTCTTCCACGAGCACTTCCCCTTATCCGATCATTTCTTTTATGAGCACTGTTTCTTCAGGCTTTTCGGAGCTTATATGATATGCACTCTTAAGTTCATCCATTGCAGAAGAAAGTTTATTCTCATCATTATAGTGAATGACGGCAAGGTTATCTCCTTTTGCAACTTCATCGCCTTTTTTCTTAAGAAGCTCGATCCCTACACTAAGGTCAATGGTATCTTCCTTGGAAGCTCTGCCGCCTCCAAGCATCATGCAGGATACGCCAACCTTATCGCAGGTGATACGATCGATAAATCCTGACTCATCCGCTTTTAAAAATGTTGTCTTATCTGATACCTTTAAAAGCGAAGGATCATATACCTGATCCTTATTACCCCCCTGGGCTTCCACAAAAGCAGCAAGCTTATCAAGTGCCTTGCCTGAAGAGATAACGGACTTTATCATACCTAAGGCTTCATCGTCATTTACTGCCTTACCTCCAAGGATCAGCATTTTTTTGGCAAGAGTATATACAAGTTCCGTAAAATCAGAAGGTCCTTTTCCGTTTAAGGTATCGATAGCTTCCCTTACTTCAATGGCATTACCCACGGTATTTCCAAGGGGCTGGTCCATATCCGTGATAAGAGCTACGGTTTTTCTTCCGGCTCCGTTACCTATATCCACCATTGCTTTTGCAAGTGCTCTGGAATCCTCCAAAGTCTTCATGAAAGCACCGCTTCCGGTCTTGACATCAAGGACTATGGCATCTGCACCTGCGGCAAGTTTCTTACTCATGATAGAGCTTGCTATAAGGGACATATTATCGACTGTTCCCGTAACATCCCTCAGGGCATAAAGCTTTTTATCCGCAGGAGCCAGATCCGCAGTCTGTGCCATAAGAGATATTCCGATGGAATTGACATTATCTATGAATTCTTTTTCGGAAATGGATACATTAAAGCCGTCAAAGCTTTCCAGCTTGTCTATCGTGCCGCCGGTATGACCAAGTCCCCTGCCGCTCATCTTGGCTACGGGCACTCCGCATGCGGCAACTATGGGAGTCAGGGAAAGTGAAGTTTTATCTCCAACACCGCCGGTTGAATGTTTATCAACCTTTATGCCTTTGATGGCAGAAAGATCCAGATGATCTCCGGAATCAGCCATTTCCATGGTAAGAGCAAGAGTCTCTTTATCACTCATTCCCTTAAAAAATATGGCCATCATAAGTGCAGAGACCTGATAATCGGGGATTTCCCCTTTGGTATAACCTTTTATGAAAAAGGAGATCTCTTCAGGTGAAAGTTCATATCCGCTCTTTTTCTTAATGATGATATCAACCATTCTCATGACGGTTATCTCCTTTTTATTTTGGCAGCTTTACATATGTCTTTTAAAACGCATATCTCACACAAAGGGTTACGGGCTTTACATACAGTTCTTCCGTGGTCCACAAACCTGTGACAAAGCCCGCCGGAATATTCAGGCTCCACACATTTTCTAAGCTGCATCTCAACCCTTAAAGGATCATTGCTTCCATCCGTAAGACCGATCCTTCCGGAAAGCCTGATGCAATGCGTATCGCAGACATAGGATTCCTTTCCGAAGATATCGCCCATTATAAGATTTGCACTTTTTCTTCCCACACCCGGCAGCTTAAGAAGATCTTCAAGAGTATCAGGCACTTTTCCGCCAAACTCTTTACAGAGCATGTCCATGCATGCCTTAATATCCCTTGCCTTTGATCTGTGAAGACCGCAGGGCCTTATGATCTCCTCAATCTCAGAAATATCCGCACCGGCTATTTTTTCCGGAGTGTCAAATCTTTCATAAAGAAACGGAACAGTTTCGTTTACTCTTTTATCCGTACACTGGGCGGCAAGCCTTACACTTATCAGCATCTTCCAGGCCCGGTCCGCATCAAGTGTACAGACAGAATCCGGATACTCATTCCATAATCTTTTTATAACCTCGCGGGCAAGATCTTTTTTTCTCATGTATTCTTCTTAAAAGAAGGGCTTGATCATTTGTGATACGGTTCGTTTTTCATGATCTTAAATGCCCTGTATATCTGCTCTGTAAGGATCACTCTCATGAGTTGGTGGGGAAAAGTCATATCCGAAAAACTAAGGGCAAGATCGGAAGCATCTCTGACAGATCGGTCCAAACCGTTGGATCCTCCGATAATAAAAGCAATATCGCTTTTGCCGCTTACTAAAAGATCTGACAATTTTTCGGAAAAGCCTTCAGATGTAAGCTTTTTTCCGTTTATCTCAAGAGTGATGACATACATTCCGGGCTTTATGTTTTTTAAGATACGGTCCGCTTCTTTTTTAAGAGCACTACCTATTCCCGCGCAGTCAGGTTCATCTTCAACTTCCACGATTCTAAGATCACAATAAGCGGAAAGCCTCTTTGAATATTCGCTTAATGCATCCCTGAAAAATGCTTCCTTTACCTTACCGACACAGATAAGCGAGATGTTCATTACTGATCATCTCCTTCATCAAAGACGGAATCATAGATCTTCTCATCAATGAGACAATCCACAAAATCCGGATCAATATTGATGAACTTACCTGTTATGATCTTTTTAAGAGACTCTGTCCTCTTAAAATACAGGGTTTCCGGAGTATCGGCGGAACTTATTTCACATAAAGCATCAATATCATCTTTTTTCAGTTCATTCAGAACAAAATCAAGTACTCTTTTTTCAAGAGTGTGGTCGGATTTTGCTTTTTTCTCAAATATCCCGGCACTTCTTAAGGAACTTATGCCCATTACAAGAAACAGTGTAAAAAGGGCAAAAAGCACTCCGTAAGATAGAAACGGATTACCGAAAAACTCAGGTATCACACCGAAGAGAGTAAGAAGCACAAATACGATCCCACAAACGCCGAAGAGAGTCAGAACATGTCCGGTGGACTTATAGTCACTTGCCTTCTCATTGTTCCTTACATATGGAACGGCATCTGAATTAAGTGTTCCGGAGGGACTGACCTCTTCTTCCTCAAAACCGTAGCTTACGCTAAGTTTATCTTCGTCTGACATAGATTTATCCTTTAATAAACTCGTCAATAGCCTTTGCCGCATCTTTACCGGCACCCATTGCAAGGATAACGGTAGCCGCACCGGTAACCGCATCACCGCCCGCATAAACACCGTCTCTGGTAGTCTTACCGGTATTTTCCTCGGCAATGATACATTTTTTCTTATTGATCTCAAGTCCCTTTGTGGTCATGGAAATAAGAGGATTGGGGGATGTTCCCAGTGACATGATCACGGTATCCACATCAATGTCAAATTCGGATCCTTCAATAGCCTGAGGGCTTCTTCTTCCTGACTCATCGGGCTCTCCAAGTTCCATCTTAACGCATCTGATAGCCTTGACCCAACCCTTATCGTCTCCGATTATCTCAACAGGGTTTGTGAGAAGGTCAAAGATGATGCCTTCTTCTTTAGCATGATGAACCTCTTCAACTCTTGCGGGAAGCTCCTCTTCGCCTCTTCTGTAAACGATATGCACTTCAGCACCAAGTCTGAGTGCGGTTCTTGCAGCGTCCATGGCAACATTTCCGCCGCCCACAACCGCAACCTTTTTACTCTTCATAATGGGAGTAGGTGATTCCTCCCTGAAGGATTTCATGAGATTGCTTCTGGTAAGATACTCATTTGCGGAAAATACACCGTTAAGGGTTTCTCCGGGAATGTTCATGAACTTGGGAAGTCCTGCACCTGATCCGATGAAGACTGCCCTGAAACCTTCTTTTTCAAGAAGTTCATCAATCGTGACGCTTCTTCCGACAACAACATTTGTCTCTATCTTTACGCCCAGTGCCTTAACGTTTTCGATCTCTTTTGCAACAACTCTTTCCTTGGGAAGTCTGAATTCTGGAATACCGTATACAAGAACTCCTCCTGCCTGGTGAAGCGCCTCGAAAATGGTAACATCATATCCCTTCTTTGCAAGGTCTCCCGCACAGGTAAGTCCGCTGGGGCCTGAACCAATGACAGCAACCTTGATACCGTTGGGCTCATTTTCTTTCCTGGGCTTAAGTCCGTGCTCCATTGCATAATCGGCAACAAATCTTTCAAGCTTACCGATGGATACGGCCTCACCTTTGATGCCCCTGATACATTTACCCTCACACTGGGTTTCCTGGGGACATACTCTTCCGCAGACTGCGGGAAGTGCAGAGGACTTTGATATAATGTTATATGCTTCCTCAATATTTCCCTCTTTGATCTGCTGGATAAATCCCGGTATATCAATGGATACGGGACATCCTTTCATGCATTGTGCATTTTTGCAGTTAAGACATCTTGAGGCTTCAGCCTGTGCCTCTTCAAGTGTATATCCGTAACATACCTCGTCAAAATTCTTCGCTCTTACTAAGGGCTCCTGCTCTCTGACAGGTACTTTTTTCATTACATCTACTTCCATTTGTTTATCTCCTTATATGTCCGTTATCAGCAGTTTCCGCATCCGCCATGATGAGTTGCGCCTTCTTCGAGTTCAAGCATCTTTCTGCCTTCCTCGGTCTTGTACATGGTCTGGCGTCTCATGGCCTCATCGAAATCAACAAGCCATCCGTCGAACTCAGGGCCGTCAATACATGCAAACTTGATCTCATCGCCTACATGAACCCTGCAGGCTCCGCACATTCCGGTTCCGTCTACCATAATGGGATTCATTGATACTATGGTGGGGATGCCGAGCTTTTTGGTGAGCTGTACTGCGAATTTCATCATTATGAGGGGACCTATTGCGATACATTTATCATAAGTCTTTCCTTCATCAATAAGAGACTGAAGACATACGCAAACATTTCCGTTTCGTCCGTAAGAACCGTCATCGGTGGTAACATAGACATTCTCTGCAACGTTTTTAAAATCATCCTCAAGGATAACAAGATCCTTATTTCTTGCACCGATGATAACATCAGCCTTAATGCCCTTTTCCTTAAGCCATTTAACCTGGGGATAAACGGGAGCTGTTCCGACTCCTCCGGCAATGAATACCAGATTAAGTTTTTTAAGCTCTTCAATATCCATCTCACAAAGTTCGGAAGGCATTCCCAAGGGGCCTACGATATCCGTAAAAGAATCCCCCTCCTTAAGTTCTGCCATGACTTTTGTGGAAGCTCCGACGATCTGGAAAACAAGGACGATGGTACCTTTTTCCCTGTCGTAATCGCAGATGGTAAGAGGTATTCTCTCTCCGTCTTCAGAGCATCTTACAATGACAAACTGTCCGGGCAGACATCTGTCAGATACTCTTTTTGCTTCGACTTCCATTTTGATGATGATGTCGGTAAGGTTGGTTCTGCTTAAGATTTTATACATATTCTTTCCCTTTCAATTAATATTTGATACGTATTTTTACGTTTATCTTTAGGTTCCTATCTCCTGATAGACATCTTCGCTCTCAATAACATAATGACCTTCTGTAACCGTGCTCCAGACTCCGTAACTATTTATGGAACGAACCTTTATATCATATTCTCCTTTTTTAAGAAGCAGGGGAACATCATATTCATATGAATCCTCATCGGGATCTTTTCCGTCAAGGGTGTAGTATATATGCGCCTTACCCGGGACAGTTATCTTAAGGAGCTGGTCGGTACCGTAATAACCGGGATCAAGTCCGAGTTCAGGGACCATCATGCAATAATCCACATATTTATCCCTGATCTCGACATTATTACATGTAAGAAGTATGTCCGCCATGGACACGTAATCACCGCTTTCAAGATATATGCCAAGAAGCAGGTCATATGCCGTGGCATTCTGCTCCGATGTTGCAAAAGGCAGGGAAGTCAGTTTGATGAGAAGGTTTTCATATTTGATCTCATCGCCCACATCATCATATAAAACAGCCAGATATAAAAGAGCATCCACATCTTCACTGTTTTCGGGATCAATGCCTTCAAGAAGCGCTATCGCCCTTCCTCTGTCACCTCCTGATGCGGCTTTTTTGGCAGACTCCAGTATGTATTCCGTGCCCATGAACTTATTGACATGATAAAGAGACACGCAAACCAGGAGCATTATAAAAAACGCACACAGGGTAAACCGGATCCACTTAGTATTTGTTTTTATCTGAACATGCTCTTCGGTAATCCTTACAGGCCTGATGTCATTTGCACCCTCGGGAGACCTTCCGAAATCCGCATCATCATCGTCAAAATCATTAACAAGATTTTTGACTGTCTCTTCTGCCTTCTTTTCGGCAAATTCAGTAAAGTCCGGTACAATATGAACGTCCTTACCGCATTTTTCGCAGTAAAGAGAGCCTTCAGGTACTTCAGCTCCGCAATTTTCACATTTCATAGATCTGACAGCTTTCCTGTTGTCATCATAAATCAGGCATCAATACTTACCGATTCCAAACAATTATGCATAAGCATGGCTATGGTCATAGGTCCGACACCTCCGGGAACAGGAGTTATGTAAGATGCGACCTTCTCTGCTTTTTCGTAATCAACATCGCCGCAGAGTTTGCCGTTTTCCTGTCTGTGGATACCTACATCAATGACTACAGCACCTTCTTTTATATATGAATCATCAATGAATTTGGGTTTGCCTATTGCAACAACCAGTATATCCGCTCTTTTTGAAACTTCCTTTAGATCACGCGTCCTTGAGTGGCATACGGTAACAGTTCCGTTTTCTTTTAAAAGAAGCATTGCCATGGGTTTCCCGACTATATTGCTTCTGCCTATGACAACACATTCCTTACCGGATATCTCAATATCCGATCTTTTAAGAAGCTCAATGACTCCCGCAGGAGTGCAGCTTACAAATCCTTTTTTACCGATGGAAAGCCTGCCCACATTAACAGGGTGGAATCCGTCAACATCCTTTAAAGGGCTTATGGCATCAAGTACGCGGTCTTCGTTTATCCCTGAGGGAAGAGGAAGCTGGACTAGTATTCCGTTTACGTCTTTTCTGGTATTCAGTTCATCAATAAGCTCTAAAAGCTTTTCTTCCGAAGTATCCTCGGGAAGTTCATATGAAAGAGAACGTATGCCGCAGTACTCACATGCCTTCTTCTTGTTGCCAACATAAACAGCGGATGCAGGATCATTTCCAACAAGGATGACTGCAAGAGTAACCTCAGTTCCCGCTTTTTTAAGTTCTTCGCATTTAGATCTTACTTCGTCCTTAACACTTAAAGATATTGCTTTTCCGTCTATTATCTTTGCCATAATATTCCCCGTTTAGATCAAACTATCAATTAAAACAGACCGGTTATCTTTCCTTCATCATCAACATCGATCCTGTATGCGGCAGGTGACTTGGAAAGCCCGGGCATGGTCATGATGCTGCCTGTAAGAACGACGACAAATCCGGCGCCTGCACTTACATACACTTCCCTTACATGAAGCTTAAAATCCGAAGGTCTTCCGAGAAGTGAAGGATCGTCTGAAAGAGAATACTGGGTCTTTGCGATACAGATGGGAAGTTTTCCGAATCCCATTTCTTCGATCTTTGCGATCTGTTTTGCCGCATCAGAAGAAAGGTCAATTCCTGATGCGCCATATATCTTTGAAGCAACGGCTTCGATCTTTTCTTTGATGGAAAGATCGTCAGAATAAGCAGTCTTAAAATCAGCTTTTCCGCTCTCAGCTGCGGCGATAACAGCCTCAGCAAGGTCTTTTCCGCCTTCTCCTCCTTTTTCCCAAACCTTTGCAACTTTCATGGTGCAGTTCTTTTCCTTACAATACTGCTCCACAAAAGCAACTTCGGCCTCGGTATCCGAAATGAAATTATTAAGTGCAACGACCACGGGAACTCCGTAGGACTGAATGTTTTCTATATGCTTTCCGAGGTTTTCTATACCCGCTTTAAGCGCATCGAGATTCTCGTTTCCAAGTTCGTTTTTGGGAACTCCTCCGTTGTATTTAAGAGCCCTTACAGTTGCAACCAAAACGACAGCATCCGGGCGAAGTCCTGACTGTCTGCACTTGATATCAAAGAATTTCTCAGCACCAAGGTCTGCTCCAAATCCTGCTTCAGTGATACAGTAATCAGCAAGTTTAAGAGCTGTCCTTGTAGCAATGACCGAATTACAGCCGTGTGCGATATTTGCAAAAGGTCCGCCGTGAACTATTGCGGGAGTATGTTCAAGTGTCTGGATGAGATTGGGCCTGATGGCATCCTTTAAAAGAGCACACATGGAACCGACGGCACCAATATCTCCTGCCGTGACGGGAGCTCCGTCAAGATCATATGCAACTATGATCCTTGAAAGCCTTGCCTTAAGATCCTTAAGATCCTCCGAAAGACAAAGAACTGCCATGATCTCACTTGCAACGGTTATGACAAAATGATCTTCCCTGACAAAACCGTCGCTCTTTTTTCCAAGACCGACAACAATGTTTCTGAGAGCCCTGTCGTTCATGTCAAGGCATCTTTTCCAGACGATATTTCTTGTATCTATCCTCTTTTCGTTGCCCTGCTGGATATGATTGTCAAGGAGCGCTGCAAGAAGGTTATTTGCGGATGTTATTGCATGGAAGTCACCAGTAAAGTGAAGATTAAGATCCTCCATGGGAACAACCTGCGCCATACCGCCTCCCGCTGCTCCGCCTTTGATACCAAAGCAGGGACCAAGAGATGGCTCTCTTAATGCGATAACCGCTTTTTTACCCAGTTTGTCAAAAGCCTGTCCAAGACCCACTGTAACAGTGGTCTTACCCTCACCTGCAGGAGTGGGATTTATGGCCGTAACAAGGATCAGTTTTCCGTCAGGTCCATCCTTAAGTCTTTTCAGACAATCGGTTGAAAGTTTTGCCTTATATTTTCCGTAAAGATCAAGGTCATCCCCGCTAATACCGAGTTTTGAAGCCACTTCGGTAATGGGCAGCATTTTACATTCCTGTGCGATTTCAATATCTGTTTTCATAATACTTTTCCTCTGGTTTATTTATAAACGATCATTCTCCGCTTGATGTTTTTTGGGCAATATATGCTGTAAACATATCCTCTGTCATAAGGATATCCCTGGGTTTTGTTCCCTGTTCCTGACCGACAACACCGTTATCTGCAAGTTCATCCATTATCCTTGCGGCACGGTTGAACCCGATCTTGAGCACTCTCTGAAGGTATCCTATTGAAGCCTTGCCGCTTCTGATTATATAAAGACCCGCTTCTTCAAAAAGATCATCACCGAAGACACCTCCCGAAGATGATGAAGAAGACGAAGATGAAGAGGATGAAGGAGTTACATCAATGCCTGCTTCGATATCCTTTATGGTCTTCTTCAGATTATCTATTCCGTCAACATTTTCAAGAGGATTATGGAATCTTTCATCCGAAGATACTTTATCTCTCAGATAAGCGGTGACCCTGCCCACTTCTTCATCGGAAACAAACGCACCCTGAAGTCTGTCGGGTTTCATCTTACCCTGGGGATAGAAAAGCATATCTCCTTTACCGAGAAGTTTTTCGGCACCCACCTGATCGAGGATGGTTCTTGAATCGACTCCGCTGGACACTGCAAAAGCAAGACGGCTTGGCATGTTTGCCTTGATGAGTCCTGTGATGACATCTACGGAAGGCCTCTGGGTAGCAACAACAAGATGCATTCCTGCGGCTCTTGCAAGCTGGGCAAGGCGGCATATGGATTCCTCAACCTCCTTGGCTGCAACCATCATAAGGTCCGCAAGCTCATCAATGATAATGACAATCGCGGGAAGCTTGTGAAGTTCAGGGTGAAGTGACTCGCTTTCTTCATGCACATCCACAGGTTCAGGATCTCTTCTTCCTCCGTTGACATCCGCTACATACTGGTTAAAACCGTCAATATCCCTGACACCGCGGTCAGCAAACAGCCGGTATCTTCTTTCCATTTCAAGAACGGCCCATTTAAGCATCTCTGCTGCGGCTTTGGGCTTGGTGATAACATTAAAAGGAAGGTGAGGTATGCCGTTATATACCTTAAGTTCAACAACCTTGGGGTCCACAAGTATAAGCTGCACATCCTCAGGTGAAGACTTATACAGGAGACTCAGTACAAGCGTATTAACACAGACCGATTTTCCGGAACCGGTTGTTCCCGCTATAAGGATATGTGGGAACTTTCTTATATTTGATACAACAGTTCTTCCCTCGATATCTTTTCCAACTGCAAAGGAAAGAGTTGCATCGGATTTTTTAAACTCCTGACTGGAAAGCAGATCTCCCAAAAACACGGGAACGGCCGAGGAATTGGGAACCTCTATGCCTATGGCACTCTTTCCGGGAATGGGAGCTTCTATCCTTATATCCGTAGCAGCCAAAGCCATTTTGATCTCATCGGACAGATTGACGATCCTTGAGAGCTTGGTTCCGCTGCTTACGGTTAATTCATATCTGGTAACTGTAGGACCCTGGCTGTAAGGTCCCATTTGGGCATCTATACCGAAGGATGCAAGGGTCTCAACAAGTTTGGACTGAACCGAACTGATCTCTTTGTCGGCACTTTTTGAAGATACCTGTCCTTTTTTCAAAAGTTCAAGGGATGGCGGAACATATTTAAACCTTCCTCCGCTCTTTCTTGCTGCAGGTGATGATTTTGCAGGAACCGTTTCAGGCGCTGAAGATTTTTGTACAGTTTCATTTTTATGTTCATCTATTGAAGTAGCAGCTGCCTTAATATCTTCGCCACTGTCATCAGGAAGATCATCTTCTCCGTTATCCTTCGTAGATACGATCCTGTGATCGGATCTTACAGGGATGACACTTTTGGGGATCTCAAAGACGGGGCCCGGATAGGCGGAAGTCTCTTCTTCCGTTCTCCTCATGCCTCCCGGTCTTTTGGCAGGATCTGCCCAGGTTCCTCTTAAAGACTCTTCATATTGATCTTCATCAGAAGCTTCATATGAAGTATCACCTGCAGACATATCTGCAGGATCATCGTCACAGCACACTTCTTCATTTTCATCCTCAAAATAACTCATCTCATGCATTTCGCCGGTATGAGTTTTCTCAAAAGGATTCTTTTCACGAGGTGCTTTTCTTACATCAAGTATTCCTTCGGCATCCTCAGTCTCTTCGCGGACTTTTTTCGCTTCTTCTCTTCTTATCCTGTCTTCCTGTTTTTTCCTGTTATGGCCCTTAACGAAATTAGCTATAACTCCGTTAACAGGTTCTTTTCCGGCAGATGAAGCTCTTCTTTCTCCCTGCATCTTCTCGGTTACAGTGGGAACAAGGCTATCCGATCCTTCATCCTCATATGCGGCCCCGGGATCATCTGTTTCGTCATATTCCGTTTCAGCACCTTCATCATAGGGAAGAAGCAAAGGATCATCTGTATCGTCCGAATCACTGATCTGCCTTCTTCTCTCAGCTCTCTCCATTCCGTTTCTGACAAATTCTCCGGATCTGTCGGAGATACGGAAGAACAGGTTTTTAAAAAACATGGTAAAAAACTGTCTGTTTATGGCAAAAAGAGAAAGGATCAGAACAAGCAGACAGATCACCACTTCGCCAACGGTACCGATCCCCGTATTCAAAGCATAAGAAAGGCTGCCGGATACAACACCGCCTCCGCACTTTCCTTCTGAACAGATCTTATAAATATCCCCGACATTGTATTTGTCTAACTTAAATGTAGCTCCGCCTATCATATCGGACAGCATTCCGATAACAAGATAAAGAAGAATGCAACCTGTAAATCTGATGGGAAGGATATCATCATCCTCGGATGCATATATATACCAGATGATCAAAAAAGAAATAAACGCAGGCGTAACATATGCGGGAAATCCGAAAGCTCCGAATAAAAATCCCGAAATAGCAGCGCCGATGCTTCCGCACATTCCCATACAGCAAAGGGTAAGGAAAAGAGCTATTCCAACGGTAATAACTATGCGGAGTATTGCAACATATGCATCTTCTTCATAATAGGCCGTATCGGATGCTGGTCTTTTAGAAGCATTTGAACGGGATGCACCATTTCCGGAAGATCTTGTTCCTCTGCCGGATGAGTTACCTGCGCCGTTTCCTGAAGATCTTGCTCCGCTTCCACCCCGGCCGCTCCTGCCGGAAGCCTGACGGGATGATCCCGCTGCTGCCCGGGAAGAGGATCTGCTCCTTTTATTTAAATCTCTGAAATTATCATCTATCTTCTGAGCCATAAAATACCTTAAACATCAAAATCATCATCATCCGAAACGGCAATATCATAATCCGATTCGGACGGGGACAGCTGAGTCCTGAATTCCATCTCCTTATGTTCGGTCTTTCTGACGGGATGGGGAATCGGATTATCCAAAAGGACCACACCGTTTTCATCGACTCTTGGAGAAGGAGCTGCAACAGTCGTTTCAGCCTTTACGGCTTCTTTATTCAACTCTTTACTGTTATCTTTGCTGTCCTCTTTAATACTTTCTTTTGTGTTTTCAATAATATTTTCTTTATTTTTCTCTTCCTGCTTTTTGGCATTTTCCCTTGCCCACTGACCGGGCATTCTGCGGTACTCAGGCTTAAGCTGGGGTTTCTTATAAACATAAGCACCTGTGCCGGACGAAGATTTTTCGGCAGGCTTTTCGGAAGGCTCTTCTTTTTTCTCAGGTGCTTTTGAACTTTCGGAAAGTGCGGAGCCGGTCAAAGGAATATCTTCCTGCTTTTTACCGGTATCGGCAGAACCGGAAACGGAAGAACCGGGAACCGAACCACCGGGTACGGGGATCTTGATCGCATCGAAGGAACCAAGATCATAAGAATTATCATTTCCTGCTTTATGATCGTTATCCGAAGGTGCATCTGACGAATCAGGCCGGGCTGCAGATGCCTGTACAGATGCCTGTGCGGGTTTTGTCTGAGGCGCAGGTGCCTGTGCAGGTGCTGTCTGAGGCGCAGGTGCCTGTTCAGTCGAAGAAGCGGGGATGTCAAGGCTAACTTCTTCAGGCAGGGTCATCTCATCCGGACTGAGTCCCTGAGGTACATAGCCCTCATCCGGATAAGAAACATCATTGTCGATCTCTGCACCACCCTTAAACAGATCTCCCGTAAACACGGCAGGGAAAAGCTCTCTTAAAGAGATTCCGGTAAAGAGCGCACAGAAAGTATACAAAAGGCATCTTCCGTCATTTTCCAGATAGTAAAGTCCGAAATTATTGATCAGAAGAATGATGATGGTCGAAAAAATAAGAACAGCCTTTGTGTCATCATCCGAAAAGAATGTAATAAAAACACCTAAACTTACTATGATAGCCATTATGAAAATCTCGGTATAGGAAGTCATATATGAAAAACCGAGAGTAAAATCATCTGCGGGAAAATATCTTGAAAAGATGGCGCCGATAACATGAATGGGATTTGAAGAACTGACAATTCCGTCAACGATCACGATGATAACAAAACCCGCAACCGAAGAAAGGAATGTGAGCAGTGTCTTAAATGCCCTTAAAGAAAAGGCGGAATCTTCATTGCCTTTGACAAAGAACATCATTCCGGCCAAAAAAGGAAGAAGAACAAATCCCGTGATATCGACATATATACTGAGGGCGATCATGATACCTGACAAAATGCAGGACACCATCTTCCCTTCTTTTGCGGGAACCGCAAAGCTGAGGGCAAAGACAGCTGCCATTATAAAGAAAAATGAAATGGTCCTGGAATTCAAGGTAAGAGCTTCATAAACGGAAAAGCCCGATACAGTCCAGAAAAACGCAAAACAAAGCGCAGGGACATTACCGAGAAGTTTTCTGAATCCGATAAATCCGAAGCAGACAGCAAAAAGCTGAAGAATGCAATTGATTATGGCCGCAACGTATATCCTGTTTCCAAAAAGAAAGAATACCGCATGCAGCACCTGGACATAAAATTCATCGGCAGGATGCACATAATGGGGAACCGTATTTCCCGTAACCTTTGCGATCTCGAAATATGCATTTCCTCCGAGGCCGCTCCACATATAAGTAAGACATCTGAAACAGACAGAAGCAAGCATTGTGAAGGTAAATATCACAACGCTGATATATTTTCCCTTGTCGGAAAAACTCTTCAGAAAATCAAGTGTTGATGTATAGGATAAAAGCTTATAGAGCAGAAGCCCCAAAAGAGCGCATACAGCAAAAAACACAAGCGCATAAACAGGGGCAAAACCAAAAAGTTCGGATACATCATAAAAAACAAGCAGACTAAGCGTACTTGCCATAAGGACATAAAGGATGTTTGTTACAATGGAAAACTTACTTTTGAACAGTATCATCAGTCAAAACCTTCTCAATGTTATATCTCGGTCTGTGTTTCACTTCAATGTATGTCTTGCCCACATACTTGCCTACAAGTCCTATGGCAAGAAGCTGCATTCCCCCAAGGAACCATATGGAAATGATGAGTGAAGTCCAGCCCGGCTGTACATTACCGGTGAAAAATGAAACAAGGGCATATATAAGAGCAATAAAAGACAAAAAGATTATCACTATGCCGCTTGTCAGGATAAGATCTATGGGTCTTGTGGAAAAAGATGAAATACCGTCAAATGCAAGAGCAAGCATCTTCTTCAAAGGATACTTTGAAACTCCGGCGGCTCTTTCTTTTCTGTCATAGTAAACACAGTCATTCTTATATCCGATAAGAGGAACTATGCCTCTTAAGAAAAGATTATATTCACTGTATTTTTCAAATTCCTTAAGAGCACGGCTGCTCATAAGTCTGAAATCCGCATGGTTATAAACTGTCTTTACACCCATTTTGGCCATGAGCTTATAAAAAGACTGTGCCGTAAATCTCTTGAAAAAGGTATCGGTCTTGCGCTCTTTTCTGACGCCGTATACGATATCGCATCCTTCATGATACTTATCTACCATTTGCTCGATAACGGATACATCGTCCTGAAGATCGGCATCGATGGAGATGGAAATGTCACAAAGATCGGCAGCAGTATGAAGACCTGCGGTAAGGGCATACTGATGACCCACATTCCTTGCGAGCTTGACTCCGAAGACGCTTCCGGGGAACTTTGAATGTTCTTTTTCTATAAGTTCCCAGGTCTTATCGGAACTTCCGTCATTAACAAAAAGGATGAAACTGAATTTTGAGATCTTATTCTTTTCTATCAGATCGTTAAGAACGCCCCTGAGAGCCTCTGAAGACATCTCAAGGACTTCTTCTTCGTTATAACAGGGAACAACAATCGCAAGACGTTCCATATCCTACCCCTTTAATCAAAAGATCCGGACTTAAAAGTTACGGTTAAAAGATCACTCGTCCCAGTTGTGGTAAACAGCCTGGACATCATCATCGTCATCAAGAAGATCAAGGATCCTGTTGAGCATTTTTATATCGTCGTCACTCTTAAGCTCCACATAGTTCTGAGGGATCATAGTAACCTCAGCACTGAGCATGGGAATTCCGGCATCTGTGAGCTTTTTGTTGACTTCATCAAAGGAATCGGGATCGGTAAGGATCTCATAGCTGTCATCCTCTTCATTAAAATCCTCAGCTCCCGCATCAAGAGCGGTCATCATAAGATCATCGGCAGACATGGAGACTTCTTCCTTATCGATGATGATCTGACCCTTTTTGTCAAACATGAAGGAAACGCAGCCTGGAGTTCCGACGTTTCCGCCGCCCTTGGTAAAAGCAGCCCTGACGTTTGCTGCGGTACGATTCTTGTTATCGGTAAGAGTATCAACGATTATTGCGATTCCGGAAGGACCGTATCCTTCGTAGGTAATATATTCGTAGTTGACATTTCCGCCTTCACCGGCTGCCTTCTTAATACCGCGCTCGATGGTGTCGTTGGGCATATTATTGGCCTTTGCCTTGGCAATTACGGTTGCAAGCTTGAAGTTGTTGGAAGGATCGGGGCCGCCTTCTTTTACGGCAACTGCGATCTCACGGCCTATGATGGTAAAGATCTTACCCTTGGCTGCATCATTCTTCTCTTTTTTGTGCTTGATGTTTGCAAATTTTGAATGTCCTGACATGTTTTAACCTCACAATTTCTCTTAATCTGTTACACAATCATAATCAACATATTTTACCATGAATTATGGCTTCAAGTAAAGAAAACATCGGCTTTTTTCACGTTCTCGAAAGGGTCAGAACCGGTTTTTTATCAAGAAGATAAACCCTGGGGATCCTTGCACCTATAAGGCACACAAGTTCATAATTAAAACGGCCTGACTTTTCGCCCAGCTCTTCGGCAGAAATAGTCTCATTTCCGTCAGAACCGATAAGAGTTACCTTCTCTCCCGCACAGATACCGGAAATATGGGAAACATCTATCATAAACTGGTCCATGCAAATACGTCCAAGTATCGGACATCTTACACCCTTAACGATGACTTCTCCTTTTCCCGTAAGGAGTCTGGGGTAACCGTCTCCGTAGCCAAGAGGAACCGTGGCCACCGTCATTTCCTTATCTGCGGTAAAAAGCCCGCCGTAGCTGATGCTGGTCCCTGCTTTAACCTTTTTTACGTAGGTTATCGTACTGAAAAGACTCAAAGCCGGTTTAAGTCCGAATCTTCGGATATCCACCTCATCAGAAGGAGCAAGACCGTACATTGTGATGCCGGCTCTTGCCGCATCAAAATACGATTCCGGGATCTTGAGGATTGCCGCAGAGTTTGAAATATGCTTAACAGGTATTTCAATCCCCTCCTCATTGAGCATGTGCAAAAAATCCTTAAAGCGTTTTAGCTGTAAGGATGCTGCTGTTTTATCTTCTTCATCAGCTCTTGCAAAATGTGAAAACATGCCCTCAACGGTTATGTTTTCGCACTCTGTAGCTTTTTTCACAAATAAAAGGCCTTCTTCGTCCGGCGTAATGCCGATCCTGCCCATGCCGGTATCCACAGCGATATGTACCAGAGCCTTCTTACCGGCTTTTTTTGCTGCAGCATCCAGTTTTTCAAGGGACTCTGTGCTGAAAACTGTGATCCTGACATCATTTTCTATCAGCTCTTTATAGCTGTAGTCAAAAGAATACCCGAGAATAAGTATATCCTTTAAAATGCCCTCTTCCCTGAGTTCCATTGCTTCCTCAGGGGTTGCCACAGCATATCCCCGGACGCATTCTTCCGATTCCAGAGCCTTTGCTATGGGAATGCTTCCGTGACCGTAACCGTTTGTCTTAATGACAGCGTAAAACTTCATCCCGTCATTTAACAGTTCGTACATCTTATGGAGATTGTATTTTATGGCGTCAAGATCAATGACCGCCATTCCCCTTTTATATCTTTCAATATTCTCTTCTATATGTTCACCTGTCTGATGCCACATTTTATCTTAAGCACTCTCCTTACGCCTGTTTTTCTTCTTTTTTATCTTTCTGCTTTTTTTCTTCGGCAATCTCCTGAGCGGTCTTTGGATGCTTTTCTTCGGGATTGTATCTCATGTCAAAAAGATCCACCACCTCGGCTCCGAAAATATCATGCATATACTTGTAGATCTCGTGGTTTTTGGCTTCTTTTTCCTGCTTTCTTATGAGGTTTTTCTTAAGCTCGATCCTGACTGACCTGATCCACTCCTCAAGTTCTTCGATTTCATCGGTATTTTCCTGCATGGTCTCATAACAGTGCTTCATGGTTGTAAGAAGGAGCTGTTTGTTGACGGCATCTATCTGACGCGGAAGATCCATTATCTCATCTTCATACCCATCAAGTTTGTCATTGCATTCCTTAAGAAGCCTTTTGTTCTCCTCGATCTTGTCATGGGCATCGGAGGATCCGCCCTGCTGGTCATCCTTTAAAGAGACTATCTCATCCATCAGGCGTCTTTTTACTTTTTTGATCTCTTTAGTCTCGGTATTGATCTTGCCCTGCCTTTTTAAAAGCTCATTAAGCTTTTTTTCATTGGTCTTAATATCCTCATCTCCCACTTTGCCAAGGAGGTGATACCATTTATTGTCAAGTGTCAGGGCAGGGATATCCTTACCTGTCAGTGAATCGGTAAATTTTTCAGTTTTCTTTTCAGACGAATGCTTCCCCACCTTCTGATCCTTCCTTATTCTTGTTATAGCTGGAGATATTGTATGAAAGCTTCATCAGCGAGTCGGACAAATGAACATTTTCAACCTGTACATTTTCCGGCACATCAAGATCCACATGGGCAAAATTCCATATCGCCTTGATACCGTTTTCAACCAAAACCTTGGAGACCAAAACAGCTCCCTCTTTTGGAATGGTAAGCACGGCGATATCAATATCATTTTCCTTTATGAATGAAGGCAGATCCTCCATGGGCATAACCTTTACATCCCTTACCATCGTTCCGTAAAGCTTTGGATTCTGGTCAAATACTCCCTTCAGGATAAAACCTCTTTTTTCAAAATTAAGATAGCCCCCAAGGGCTTTCCCAAGGTTACCGGCTCCAATTATGACAAAATTATACTGTTTTTCAAGTCCAAGGATCTTGCTGATCTCGGAATACAGAAAATCAACATTATAGCCGTATCCCTGCTGTCCGAAACCGCCGAAATTATTGAGATCCTGGCGGATCTGCGATGCGGTGACCTTCATCATCGCACTAAGTTCGGAGGAACTTATCCTTTCAACATTCTTGTCCTTAAGCTCTCCAAGATATCTCAGATACCTTGGAAGCCTTCCGATAACTGCCTGTGAAATATCTTTATCCAAAATAGGAACCTCTATTCTGCCGCTTTAGCGGCATTTATTAGGTGCGCGATAGCGAAGCTTTCGCCGGAACCTCAATTCTGCCGCTTTAGCGGCATTCATTCAATGCGCATATACCTGTATCATCCTGCAAATGCACAGACCAAATCCAATATATTTTACATTATCTGTTAAAATATTGTCAAACAGATAAAGAGTGGTAAAAACCGCGTAATTTCAAGGATTTTTTTCAAATATTCCCGTCAATTGAGCATTTATTTTTTTGCCGGATATGATATACTTTTGTACATGCTTTTGAGTGTAAACAATATATCCAAAGAATTCCAGACAGGCCCCGTTCTTTCCGGGGTCTCATTTAACATCGAAAAAAGACAGAAAGCAGCGCTTGTAGGTGCAAACGGCTGCGGAAAAACCACTCTTTTAAGGATCATCACCGGTGTCTCGGAACCGGACTCAGGAACAGTGACTTTTGAAAGGGACTGCGTATTCGGTTATCTTTCCCAGGAGGATACTTTTTCCGGTGAAGGAACGATCTTCGAGGAAATGCTAAATGTCAGGGGCGATCTTCTCAAAATGGAAAACGACCTTGAGCGCCTCGAAGAAGAAATGAAATCCGAAGAAAATGCCATAAATGCAAGCGAACGCTACGAAAGGCTCAGAAACGAATTCGAACTTAAAGGCGGATATACCTACAGATCAGAGATCGTGGGAGTTCTTAAAGGTCTGGGCTTTACAGAAGAAGAATTTTCCAAGAAGGCTTCTTCTCTTTCGGGCGGCCAGAAAACAAGGGCTGCTCTTGGCGCCATACTTGTTAAAAAGCCCGATCTTCTGATCCTTGACGAGCCCACAAACCATCTTGACATGAATTCCGTCATATGGCTTGAAAACTACATTGCAACATACGACAAAGCAGTGCTCATTGTCTCCCATGACAGATATTTTCTTGATAAGATCGCAGAATTTGTTTTTGAGATAGAAAACACAAAGCTTTCAGTTTATAAGGGCAATTACACTGAATTTGCGGAAAAGAAAAAAATGCTCTTTGACGCAAAAATGAAAGCATATCTAAACCAGCAGCAGGAAATAAAGCACCAGGAGCAGGTAATAGAAAAGCTCAAAAGCTTTAACAGGGAAAAGTCCGTCAAAAGAGCTGAAAGCCGTGAAAAGGCTCTTGAAAAGATAGAAGTACTGGATAAGCCCGCCGAGATAAATGATGAGATGAAGCTTAAGTTAAAGCCGTCAAAAACTCCCGGTGAAGATGTATTGAAAGCAGAAGGACTTGAAAAATCATACGACGGACATCTGCTTTTTTCAGACACGGATCTTGACGTAAAAAGAGGCGAGCATATCTGTATCATAGGAGACAACGGAACGGGAAAGACAACTCTTCTTAAGATCCTTAACCATATAACGGAGCCTGATGCCGGAAGCTTTTCCTACGGAACAAATGTCGAGACGGCTTATTACGACCAGGAACACCATGTACTTGATCCGGAAAAAACTGTATATGACGAGATCTCGGATGCACATCCTGATATGACCATAACACAGATAAGGACTTTGCTGGCTTCATTCCTTTTTACCGATGAAGACGTCAATAAAAAGATAAAGAATTTAAGCGGCGGAGAAAAAGGCCGTGTAAGTCTTGCAAAGCTCATGCTCTCTTCCGCCAATCTTCTTTTCCTGGATGAGCCCACAAACCACTTAGACATCACATCAAAAGAGATACTTGAAGATGCATTGTCAGACTATGAAGGAACACTGATCATAGTTTCCCATGACAGATATTTTGTAAACAGAGTCGCAACAAGGATACTTGAACTTCATAACGGACATTTCGACAATTATATCGGAAATTACGATTATTATCTGGAAAAGAAAGAGGATGTAAGGAAAGCTGCGGAAGGCGCTGTGCAGGCTGCCCAGGGATCAAAGAGCAGCTCCGTATCTGCAGATGCTTCCTCTAACGGAGCAAAAGACGGAGCCCTTGACTGGAAAGCCCAGAAAGCGCAGCAGGCTGAAGCAAGAAAAAAAGCAAATGACCTGAAAAAAGTCGAGGACAGGATCTCTGAGATTGAGGAAAGAATCACCGGGATAGATGAAAAAATGGCGGAACCTGATATTGCCACGGATCCCGGAAAACTGAATGAGCTGTCTAAAGAACGTACTGCACTTGAAACTGAGCTTGATAAATTAATGGAAAAATGGGAGGCCCTAAGCTAAGGCCTCCCATAAATCTTACTTTGCAGGTCCGATCATGACGGTGGGACAATGATCTGCAACCTGGCAGGGACCGTACCAGGGTATGTCCTCCCTGTACATCAGCCTTGCGGTTTCTGGTGTTACGGCTGAGCAGAATTCGTATCCGGCATAAGGATATGTGTAAAGGAAAGTAACTCCGTCAGCTTTGGTAAGCTCTTTTACGATATGTCCGTTAAGAGCTCCTGCACTGTACATGACTGTTTTGGTCGCATTGACAGAACCGTCCTTTGAAAGTCCTTTTGATGCAAGGCTTATCTCATCCGCAGTATCATTTATATGCTCATACATCTTTTCAACAAAATCGGACTGATCTGAAGATCCTGTTCCTGCAGATGAACCTAAAACAGCTTCACCATCTAACCACACCTGACCCATACCTACGTCAAGCGGAGTCAGGTTAATAGTTCCTGTATAACGATTGCCTGATACAGTAAAATCATAAGTGGCAACTCCACTTGCACTGTTAGAAATAGGATTATCAAAACGTAAACCTATTCCAATACTTTTTCTAGAACCATTATGTTCTCCGTTTAACTCTGCGTAAGCACCTGTTAACTGAGGCGTGGCTCCCACATTTTGATATGAGTAATTAACCGTACCTGTTGCAGTTTGACCATGAAAAGGTCCCTGGCAATCAATATTAACTATCACTCCGGAACCGTTACCGGGATTTGTTGCATTAACCTTAAATGGATTTGCAAATACAACAAATGCAGCAGAAAACATCCCGATGATACCAAGTAAAACTTTTTTTGATTCAGTGATCATTTTATAATCCCCTCTCATAAATAGTTATATGTTTTTAAAATCCAACAACTATTCTACCCCCCCGATTTTTTTTTCTGTCAAGAGGGAGGGAACGTGGGGGAGTGGAACGTGGGGTGGTGGAACCTCACCCGTGTTCCAAATCAAAGAAGAGAATCGAGAGTATCTTTAATTGCTTTAA
>CAMPAP010000045.1 GCA_946631935.1 uncultured Lachnospiraceae bacterium
GCATATCTATCTGCCCATTCACAGACGCTTCTTAGTATCCATGAATCGGCAGACATATAAAAAATGTTTTATACCGGCATCAGGTCAATGCCGCATCGGTGTTCCACCGGCTTTCCCAGCCCCCGTTTTTCGGGGAAGTATCATTATAAAAAGTGCCGTCAAAGTCCTAAAGCTCCTCAGCCTTATTTTGACCGGATATTTCATCGCTCCTCCGCGTACCGGCAAAATGGAAAATTTTATACATTTAAGCACGCGGCATCATGGCGTACCCGGTTCGCAACTGGGCACTCCCTATCGTTATACAAAACACACCATATTCACTTTTCAAGGAACGACCATTGTAGTTCTTTAAAGCACGCAACAAAAAGTACTGCAGCGGACCCTATGTTGCGTACTTTATGAGAACCACAAACAAAGGAATAAACTTGGCTCCTCATCAGTCTATCTTTGTAAATGTACGTAGTTTTTTGACGATTATGCTGCTCCACATCTCCTGGAGCATCTCTTCCCTTTCCTCCTCAGTCACCTCGATTCCATTCCTGATCGCCTCATCATGGATCATTCCAATAGCAACTCTCCGGTAATCATTCATCATACGGTTCATCGCATAATCTTCCAATCTTAGAACAGCCCTGACTGTTTTATCGTCAAGATAAAGCTTCCTATATCTTCTATCTCTTGCCATCTTCGCCCTCCAGTATGAGCTTCTTCAGCTTCCGGAAAATGATCCTTTTATAATTTGTTATGGTATGAGGATTAAGTCCGGTTGCCTTGGCAAGTTCGCCCGTCTTCATATCAAGGAAGATGAATCCTATTATCATCTTTTCCTTCTCGGAAAGAGAATCCAGTGCCCTTGCAAGCCTGTCATTTGAAATTCGGATCTCCGCATTCCCAAGATTTACTTTTTCCATCCAGAGATCTTCGAACGGGTCATTTCCTTCATCAACAGAATCTATGCTCTCTACGAACATCTCATCTAAAAAACATTCTTTTCGTTTCCTTTTAGCCAGTGCCTGAACTTCTTTTTCAATTATCTGTTTCATGGCCAGCCGTAGCCAGGAATCAAACCTGATTGGCAGACTTCCCTCCGTATAATTTCCATCATTTTTCTTCTTACTCATTTCTTGCCTTTCATCCGAGAGGCAGCATATATTTATTCCTTTTTGCGGTTACACTATCTACAAATCCCCCTGCTCGCAAAATGTCCCTGGATTTTTGAAAATTTCCGGAATAAATTTTCTTTTCATCGATTTTGAGCACAACAAAAAAGCCTCCCGCATCCGAGAGACTCACCTTGCATTAAAGGAATGGTCTTTAAACGAAATTCCCCCAGTATCTACCTTTACTAAAATCCTACAAAAAAACGTGGGTTATAAACTTCCCAGTCTTTTCTATTTTGCCATTGCAAAACCGCCGGTACTCTGCTACAATGAACATGCACATAAACATATAAAAACTGCAGCGGATCCTTTCGGGGGTTACTGCAGTTTTTGTTTTTTCATAAATTCTTTTTATTTCCCCCGAAAAAATCGCCGGATACGGCGAGTGTGCGCAAAGACCGGATGCCTAAGCATCCTGCGCACCCGCACCGAGGAGCGGTGCGGTAAAGTCAGCAAGCATCGTGTTCGTGTACACACTCTCACTTTTGGGGCTAAGCCCAAACCCCTTTGTTTCTCTCATTTTTAATAAGGAATTTGCTATGGATAAAAAAAGAAAACACTTCCTTGAAGGAAGATCCCGAAAGATACAGATCCATCTGATTTTGAATGAAAAAGAAAAGTATGTCCTTGATACAAAATTCAAAGCATCCGGCCTTAGGACCGAATCAGATTTTTTAAGAAGGCTTATCCTCTATGGAGATGTACTTGTCCCGGATTTTGAGGAAGTAAGGCAGATGAACCACCTGCTGGGAAAGCTCGGAAACAATATCAACCAGATAGCAAAGAAAGCCAACACTTTTGATAGCTTAAGTCAGAACGATATCGCTGAAGTTAAGGAGATGATGAACCGGTTATGGCAGTCACAAAAATCCATCCTGTCAAAGCTACGCTCGGTAGGGCAGTAAACTATATAATAAACCCGAAAAAGACAAACGAATATGCTCTTGTTGATGCTATCGGTTGCTCCCCCGAGACCGCAGAATTTGATTTTAAATCTGCTATCAGATTTGCTACGGAGGTTGAGCATCCCAATCTGGCTTTTCACCTTATCCAGTCCTTTAAACCTGAAGAGACGGATCCCGAAACTGCTCACAGGATCGGGCTTGAACTCTGCGAAAAACTCTTTGGAAATAAATATTCCGTTGTCATCGGAACCCATGTGGACAAGCATCACATCCACAACCATATCCTCTTCTGCGCCGTCGACAATATAGAACATAAAAAATATATCTCAACCCGCTCATCCTATATGCGGATCCGAACTGAATCCGACAGGCTCTGTGAAGAGCACGGTCTGTCTGTTATAAAGGATGAAAAGGGCATGTCCATGTCCTACAAAGAATGGCTTGAAAAGCACAAGGGAACATCCTGGAAATCAAAGATCAGATCAGACATAAAAGAGACCATAAGAGCATCCGTTTCCTATGATGAATTCATAGTAAAGATGCGCGAGAAGGGATACCATATCAAAGGCGCAGCTCCGGATGGATCGGAGGGAAAATATATCAGTTTCCAGTCCACGGAAAATGGCAGATGGATCCGCGGAAAAGAAACTTCTACCAGCAA
>CAMPAP010000046.1 GCA_946631935.1 uncultured Lachnospiraceae bacterium
AATCGATGCAGACAACTCCGATCTCATAATATGTCTTCTTTTCAGGACTCTGTGCAGTCTTTGCACACTCGCTGAAATACTTTTTGGCATCCGCCATATCCTTAACATTATAGTTGGTTCCCGAAAGATCAAAACTCAGACTGTTGGTTGAGGGATCGAATCTTGCCGTTATCTGACCGGATTTATCATCCTCCTGCACAGAACCGGCCATCTCCTTGGAAAGCTCATTTATCAGGCTTTTTTTCAAATCATAATCCATTCAAAAACTCCTTTTTTATCCGGTTTCCATGATCTTTCATAAAAACACATATAATGACAATCTACAAATCTGATTATACATTTTCGAAAACCTTTTTACAGTAAGCCAAATCTTAAATTTTTATATATAAAAAATAAAATAAGTCATGCAAAGCCTATTACAGGCTTTGCACGCTTTTTTGTCCCTACGGAGGGAACTGTAACATTTATATCCGAAGGTCTTAATATAAAGTCATTTTTTATATCGGATGAATCCGAAGAGTAGACTCTTAAAGCATAATCAAGGATCGCGCTTTCGATAAGATTTCTGCAAAAGCGGCCGTTTCCGTTCTCTGAATCTCCCGAAGCCTCTCTGCAAAGTTCAAGCACCTTAGGCTTTGCTTCATCACTGAGAACAAATCCTTTCTTTTCGGCATCGCATTCGGCGATCCTGACCATTTCCTCCGGCGAATAATCACTGAAGCTTATTTTAAAGGGAACTCTGGATCTGAGACCGGGGTTGCGCCTGAAGAACTCTTCCATCCTGTCCGGGTACCCGGCCATCACCACGATGGTATCGGATCTGTTATTCTCCATTTCCTGAACAATGGTATTGATGGCTTCATCCCCGTATCCGCCCTTCCAGTACTCACACAAAGAATATGCTTCGTCAATGAAAAGAAGCTTTCCCTTGGCCCTTCTGAAGACTTCTTTGACTTTTTCTGCCGTATGTCCCGAATACTGTCCCACAAGGTCGCCCCTTCCCACTTCAACTATGGATCCGTTAGTCAGAATTCCGATATTAGCAAGGATCCCTGCCAAAAGCCTTGCAACGGTTGTTTTGGCAGTTCCCGGATTTCCCACAAATGCCATATTAAGAGACATGGATGTCTGGCTTTGCATCCTGGGAGACATATCTTTTCTCAGTCTGGCATAGCTTTCTATCCTCCTTATCTGGACTTTGACATCTTCAAGACCGATAAGACGGTCAAGTTCATAACGGTGATCCGTCCTGTCCTCAGGTTCCCTGCTCTTAAGCATTACGTACTCATAAAGCGCATCCTTTATCTCCATATAGCTTTTTCTGCCGAGATTCCTGACATGCATAAGCTTATCGTCCCCACATTCCAAAAGCTCACCCACTGTATCAAAGCCGGCTCTCTTCAGACAGTTATATGTCCTTACAGACAATTCAAGTTCTTCAATGGAAACACTGTAGATCTTATCATTTAAATCTTTTCTCATAAGCTGTACCTTCCTTTCGATGGTGTTCATGGTTTGACATGTTTTCAAAAACTTCCCATACTCCCTTTTACCCTTGGCACGCTCGCCGCATGTGCGGTTCATGGCAGTGCTTCTTTTTAGTCCGGGCCGGTTTTTTTCCGGAGGAAACAGGTATAAAATTGTCAAGGAACAGTCTCAAGGCACAGCAAAAAAGCTGATGCTCTGACGAAAAAACAAATGGTCAAAACGGGCACAGATATAGCGCCTAACCATTTGCATCAATTCGTCAAAGCATCAGCTTTCAGACGTTTACTTTTTAAATTGTGTGATTACTTTATCATATGCCAATAAAGTACGTCAACCCCCTCTTCACAGTAATCTGCGCATAATAAAAAACGTATCAATTCAGATCTCTTTGAATTTAAGCAGCTCTTCAATATATGCTTTTCCGTATTTTGAAAGAGTGCTTCCTTTCCTTGTGATATAACCGATGGTAAGCG
Organism: uncultured Lachnospiraceae bacterium; assembly: GCA_946631935.1. Lineage (GTDB taxonomy): Bacteria > Bacillota > Clostridia > Lachnospirales > Lachnospiraceae > AC2028. The sequence goes on from CAMPAP010000046.1 coordinate 1,962, forward strand.
GATCTTCTTCCTTAAGCTTGATGGAAACAAGTCCCTGGAGAATGGCATCATTTTCCGCAAGCATTCCCGATCCTATGGAATAACCGTTAAGACCTGCTATGAGTTCCATTGTGGTCGCCCTGTCATCCGACTTGATCAGTTTATTGAAATCGTAATCGGACATTGCTTCTTCCGTCAGATAAAAATTGCTGTCATCCGACTGGTCAAAGACCATGCACGGATAATCCTGAAGATCGGAAAGAGATACTTTTTTCTTTTTTGAAAGAGGATGTCCCTTCCATACATAGGCATAGGTATCCCTTATCATAAGAGGCTCAAAGACAAGCTGATATTCCTTTAAAAGCTTTTTTATCACCTTCTCGTTGCTGCCGGAATGTGATATTATGCCAACCTCGCTTCTTAAATCCCTTACGTGAGTCAGCACCTCTCCCGTCTTTGTCTCGTGAATGGAAAAAACATATTTTTCCGTATCAAACTGTTTTATGCAATTTGAAAATGAACGAATGGCAAAATTGAAATGCTGTGTTGAAACGGAAAAGGTTTCCTTATCCTTGCCCTCTGTAAGATAGCGCTCTTCAAGTATCTCATACTGTCCCAGTACCTTTTTTACATAGGTCAGAAACTCCCTTCCTTCATCCGTCAGGATTATTCCTTTGTTAGATCTTTCGAATATGATTATTCCCAGCTCCGTTTCAAGCTCCATGATACTGCTTGAAAGAGCAGGCTGGGAAATATAGAGTTTGGTCGCAGCTTCACGCATTGAAGATGAATTGGCAACCGTAAGAACGTACTTCATCTGATTTATGTTCACTGTATAAACCTCCCGTTACGGATATGTATAAGGCTTTGGACTTTAAATTGGTAAAACTGTCAGTAGATCTTTTCGGGACTCTGCTCTATCCCGTACAGCTCCATAAAGCTTTTCAGATCCGAATCATTTTTTATCAGCATGATATCCTCAAAGGCACCTGTATGGATATCAAGAAAACCGGCAACCTTTTCCCCCGTGCATATGCTTGACCTGATGACAGGCTTTACTTTTTCTTTATCATATGTTTTCGGAGTTTTTTTCTTTTTGAACATCATCCGCATCTTTGTCCTTTTTTGCCCTATAGATTATACCACGGCATCCGTCATATCCCTTTTTTTTACAAAAAAAATTTCGCGCCAATTTGACAAAAAACAGGCAAAAGTATATATTAAATCCTGAATTTGTTAGCCATGCCTAACATGATGAAAGGAAGATTTTCTCATGACTCTGGGAGATGTAGAGATAGGAAAAACGGCAGTGATCGAAACCGTAGGAGGTGACGGGGCTTTAAGGCAGCACTTCCTTGATATGGGAATGATCCCGGGAGCTTATGTCACTGTTGTAAAATACGCGCCCATGGGTGATCCCGTGGAACTGATGATCCACGGATATGAGCTCACTCTGAGAATAGCAGATGCCAAAAAAATAGGCGTACGGGCTCTTACAGAAAGCGAAAATGAAAGCCGCGACAGGACTTTAAACAGTAAAGACTCAGACAGTAAAGAAAAAAATTCCGTAACCAAAAACTTCAAAAAGACTCTTCACCCGGGCCTTGGAGAGATCGGAAGATCCCACCCTGAAGTTAATGCAGAGCCCCTTCCCGATAAAACACTCCTGACATTTGCACTTGTCGGAAACCAGAACTGCGGAAAGACCACCCTCTTCAACCAACTCACTGGTGCAAACCAGCATGTGGGTAATTTCCCCGGAGTTACTATAGACAGAAAGGACGGTGCCATTAAAGGGCATCCGGACACCCTTGTTACCGACCTTCCGGGTATCTATTCAATGTCTCCGTACAGTAATGAGGAGATAGTCTCCAGAAATTTTGTACTCAACGAAAAACCAAAAGCCATCATCAACATAGTGGATGCCACCAACATCGAAAGAAATCTGTATCTTACCATGCAGCTTCTTGAACTGAACATCCCCATGGTTCTTGCCCTTAATATGATGGACGAGCTTTATTCAAACGGTGGGACCATAGATATAAACCGTATGGAAGAAATGCTCGGAGTTCCGGTGGTTCCCATCTCAGCCGCCAAAAACTTCGGTATAGACGAACTTATTGATCACGCAATCCATGTGGCACACTACCGTGAGACTCCCCTTCGTCAGGATTTCTGCGATGAGAATGAAAACGGAGGATCCGTGCACAGATGCCTTCATTCCACACGTCATCTTATCGAGGATCATGCAAAAAAAGCACAGATCCCGCTTTTTTTTGCAGCAAGCAAGCTTATAGAAGGCGATCCTCTTATAGCAAAAGCATTGGATCTTGATGATAACGAGCTTGAAACCATAGAGCATATCTCCATCCAGCTTGAAAACGAGCGTGGCCTTGACAGATCTGCATCCATTGCAGAGATGCGCTACTCTTACATCTTCAGGGTCTGTGATGAATGCGTAAAGAAACCCAATAAAAGCAAAGAAAGCTTAAGAAGCGAAAAGATCGACAGGATACTTACTGGAAAATGGACTGCCATCCCGCTTTTTGTGCTGATCATGGCACTGGTTTTTATACTGACATTCGATGTGATAGGAGGAAATCTTCAAAAAATACTTGAATCGGGTATAGATCTTCTGTCCGGTGTAACGGATAAAGCCATGACCTCCGCAAATGTAAATTTAGTGCTTCACGACCTTATCATAGACGGGATATTTGCGGGAGTAGGAAGCGTTGTCAGTTTTCTTCCCATAATAGTCACACTCTTCTTTTTCCTTTCTCTTCTTGAAGACAGCGGCTACATTGCAAGAGTTGCATTTTTCATGGATAAGCTCTTAAGGAAGATCGGGCTTTCAGGCAGAAGCATCGTACCTCTTCTGATAGGTTTCGGATGCACAGTGCCTGCCGTTATGTCCACCAGAACCCTTCCCAGTGAGCGTGACAGAAAAATGACCGTACTCCTCACTCCTTTCATGAGCTGTACAGCCAAGCTTCCCATATATGCATTTTTCGTGGATGCATTCTTCTACAGATATAAAGCTCTTGTCATGACAGGTCTTTATTTTCTCGGCATCATTACAGGTATCATAGTCGCTCTCATACAGAGAAAGACCATATTTAAAGGAGAAGCAGTTCCTTTTGTAATGGAGCTGCCCAATTACAGACTTCCGGGAGCAAAAAACGTGTGTATGCTTCTTTGGGAAAAGGCAAAGGATTTTCTCCAAAAAGCATTCACCATAATATTCATGGCAACAATTGTGATCTGGCTTCTTCAGAGTTTTGACATACGTTTTAATCTTGTAACCGATCAGTCAGAAAGCATACTTGCTATGATCGCAGGAGCCCTGACGCCTGTCATGAAGCCTGTGGGACTCGGAGACTGGAGAATATGCACATCCCTGATCAGCGGTTTTATAGCAAAAGAAAGCGTGGTATCCACACTTGAGATATTATTTGAACAAAATGTATCGGGAATGATGACCCGGGACACTGCAATGACCATCCTGGTATTTTCTCTTCTCTACACTCCCTGCATTGCCGCAGTTGCATCAATCAAAAGAGAGCTTGGAAAAAAATGGGCTGTCCTGGTAGTTGCATGGCAATGTCTCATCGCCTGGATCGCAGCTTTTATAACACATTTCATCCTTTAAAAACATTTCCTTCAGATGGCCTTTTGCATCTTATTTTTATAGATCAAAGCCGAAACATAAGTGATGGCAAATTCCAAAAAGATGACAGCCATAAGCACAATGCCCGAAGGTTCTATATCCAAAAGCTTCAGCAGATGATCCGTATAGAAAGTGACAACCGAATGGATCAGGAAAAGATACGGGCTGAGATCTCCTATGTGTATCAGCAGTCTGTTACTTGAAAAAAAAGTGAATAATCCTTTCTTTACCGAAAACAGATAAACCCAGGCAGCTGCAAAGGGTATATAAACCGTGGTCATATTAAACCCTGGACTGATAAAAGGCGGAAGAACGGTATTAAAATCATAATATACAAGAAATATGGATAAAACCAAAAGGCCGGCCTCTGCAACAGAATATACAAGCAGGTCCGGACTGCCGGCAGGAAGAGACCCCTCGTTTTTTGACTTACAGTATTTTTTCAAACAGATTTTTCCGAGGCAGCACCCCGTGACAAAATCACCCAGGCGGAAAACAGGAAAATAATAACTAAACCATGTTAAACGCTCAAGTCCCGAAACCTGCCCGTATCCGACAATATCTATCCATATCTTATAAGATATGATCTGTATCACTAAAATAAATAATACTTTTATTACCGCAGTTCCCTGCTTAGAATCCCTGATCCTGTTTTTAAAAAAAGGAAACATGAAATACAAAAAAAACATGGCTGACAGATACCAGGCCACTCCGTTAAGAGAACCGAAATCCGGAGCCCATGCGGTAAGAAGGGGAATATCAAGAAGCGTCCTTATGACAAGATCCATTCCGAATTCTGCATTCATCACATGATTATGAATATCAAGAACTATATTCATGACAAGAGCAAGCACCATTGTAATGATATGCAGGGGGTACATCTTTCCTATCTTAGACAATGCAAATCTGAAATTGCCTTTAAATGAGACTGTGGTTTCTTTTTCGGAATATCTGATGAACATAAGAAAACCCGAAAGAACAAAGAAAACGGAAACACTCAATGTAGCCCACATGGTAGGCCGAAGTGCATGGGAAAAAAATATGCCAAAAAAAGCAAGCGCTCTCAGCGCCTGCAGTGATACTATCTTTTCTTTTGTATTTATATTTGTCTGATCAGGAAACATTTAACCGGACCACGCTTACCACACTATCCATAAAAGAAATAAGAATGTCATACATTGACGAATTCAATACTCCGGGAGTATTGAAAACACTGTTTTCCGAAAGATAAAAAGAACCGCTTCCAAGAAATCCTTCACCGATACCAACGATCTCATCATTTTCAACGATAAAATATTCCGAAGTATCTTCCACCTTGTCAATAAACTCATTTCCCACAAACAGCAGATTTACTCTGTTTTCGGGGCGTACGGACTGAAGCTTTAATACAGTCTTGTATCCGCTGCTGAACTTGCTGTTAATGACCATAACATTCATGTCCGTACCGGTTTCGATCCTGTCGGGGTCATGGACAAACAGACATCCGTATCCGCCGTTTGCATACACGAAGCAATCCTTTACGGCAATGGAATAATGATTGCGCAGGCCAACGCCGATGCAGAAATTCTGCTGGTTTAAGATATCGCAGCCGCAGATCATAAGATTGTTGTTATACATATGATTATCGTCAACATGGATGGCATAACCGGGAACAAATCTAGCAAAAGCGTAGGGGTCCGTGTCCTTAAGATCCTGACTGAAATTGGTATAATCCATTACAGTATCGGGATTGTAATATCCTTTGATGGTAAGATTGGAGATCTCTCCTGCAGCGGCATTGATAACGGGAGTCAGATAATTGGTGGTATCATGGGTGATGATACATGTCTCTTTGTCAAAGCCCGTAAGGATCAGTTCCTTATCAGTCATATCAACACTTTCGTCATATTCTCCGGGAAGGACCAGTATGATATCCCTGTTTTTTGCAGCCGATACAGCATCATTAATGGTAATAAATGTACCGGTCTCGCCGCCTTTACTTACGATAAGGATATTTCTCTTCTCATTATTTGCCCTGTCTACAAGTACCGCAAGCTCCTCGTCAGTCATTGCAGATACAGGAAAAGAAAAGACAGAAATACAGAAGCAGGTTAAGATAACTGCCAAAAAACCAAATATAAAATTGCGTAATCCTGTATTTTTGCTCATCTTTTTTATGATAACATCATAAAAAGCCTTTTTCAACCTGCATTCCCGCCTTATGGCCTTTCTTACGAAGGCATGTAAAGCCTTATCATATCATTTTACGAAGCTCTTCTTTTACGGCATCCGTTGTAAAAGCGGCATCAATTGAATTGTTCAAAAGGATCCTGCGCTGGCTGCTTGTAAGTCCGAATTCTTTTTCCATATATTCGTATTCAAGGAAAAGGTTAGTCCTTTCAATTGCAGGATCGTCAGTATTTAAAGTGACTTTAATGCCTTTTTCAAGAAAATCCATAAAAGGATAATCCTTCATGTCTTCAACAGCTTTTGTCTGTCTGTTGCTTGTAGGGCACATTTCAACAAATATCCCCCTGTCCCTGATAAGGTCAACAAGTTCGGGATCCTCACAAGCCCTGACTCCATGGCCGAGCCTTACTGCCCCGAAGTCTATTGCAGCCCTTACGGAGTCCGGACCTGATGCTTCTCCCGCATGAAGAGTAAATGGCAAAGACATTTCATTAACCTTTGCAAAAAGCTCTCCGTACATGGTATTTGGATACAGTGCCTCGGCACCTGCAAGATCAACGGCAACCACTCCGCCGTCCTGTACAAGATATTTCTCCGCTATCCTTAAAGTCTCAAGATTTTTGCTTTCGTTACCCTCTCCTCTCATACAGCAAAGGATCAGATTACACTTAAAGGAAGTCTCCTTAAGGCCTTTAAGTGCCGCCTTTACGGCATCCTCCTGGGTCATTTCCTTTTCTGTATGAAGCTGTGGAGCAAATTTGATCTCGGCATAGAACAGCCCAAGGTTTTTAAGCTCATCACATACAAGCCTGACAGCTTCTGATAGTCCCTCGGGAGTCTGCAAAAGCATGCACGGAAGCGCAAAACATTTCAAAAAATCATTAAGGCTTTCGCAGGATGCCGGAACCGACAAAAGATCTTCAAGTTCTTCATCAGTTTCCGCAGGCAGAGTGATGTTCTGAAGCTTTGCGAGTTTTTTGGCTATAGGAACTGTTATGGCTCCGTCAAGATGTAAATGCAGATCGATCATAGGCTCACCCCTTTTTCTTTTCCCATTTAAGGCCCTTAGCCATGGTGAAGTTTCTTGTATCTTCCATTGGCATCGGTTTTCCGAAATAGTACCCCTGGGCTTTGTCACATCCCGCTTTTTTCAGGAAATCAAAATGCTCCTTTGACTCAACCCCTTCGCAAAGAGGCAATAGTCCCATTCCCCTGGCACCCTCAATGATATATGTCATAAGAGCCGCGGTCTTGGGATTGGTATCATAGCTTTTCAAAAAGACCATATCCAGTTTGAGAACATCAAATGAATATTCTGCCAGGGTATTGAGCGAAGAATAACCGCTGCCGAAATCATCAAGCCAGATCTGATATCCCAGCTGTCTCATCCTGTTACACTCATCCTTGATATGACCGAAATTATCGTTCATTGCGCTTTCAGTTATCTCAAGATCCAGCATATTAACCGGAATCTCGTATTTTTGTCTTGTTTCTTCAAGGTATCCGAATATGTCACAGAGATCAAAATCGAGTCTTGAAAAATTTATGGATGCAGGTACTATATCATAGCCCTTGTCCATTATTTCCCTGTAATCCCTGCATACTCTGTCGATGACAAACATATCGAGTCTGTGGATCAGATGGAACTGTTCAAGAGTCTCTATAAAATCCCCGGGAGAAAGCATCCCGACATTTGGATCCTTCCATCTTACAAGTGCTTCATATCCGCAGATCTCACCGGATTCAACCCTTATGACAGGCTGGTAGAAAACCTTTATATATTCATTTTCTATCGCTTCATCTATATGATCGATAACATACTGCTGTCTTCTGAGTTTATCACGGATCACTTCATCATATACATTGAAGAAAACATCATGTCTTCCCTTGATGGAATTACATGCAAGTCTTGCATGATCGCAGGCAAGGCCTATCTCCGTCATTCTCTCATCCATATGATAGATCCCGGCCTTTATCCTGACTCTCTTGGACACATCCTCAAGTTCAAGCATCCTTCTGTAAACATCCTCAACACATTTTTCACATGTCATAAGATCCATGGATGCGCATACCACAAAATGATCGTCGGAAAATCTTGAAATAATATCATTTCCGAACACATCCCTGATGGTCCTTGAAAGGTCACATAAAAGTTCATCACCTAACCTGAACCCGTTTCTTTCATTAAAAAGCTTGAAGTTCGGAACATCAAAATGAACAAAACAGATGTCGTTCCTTCTGCCTTCCGGTGAGCTTAAAAGAGCATGGACCATGTTATAAAAATATGGCATGTTGTAGAGCCCTGTAAGCGGATCTCTTTCGGTATTGCCGGAAAGAATCTCTGCCTCTGCAACTGAGTTCTTACCCCTGTTAAAATATTCGTTACGGTCCACATCCACTATGAATACATAGAAAAAGCTCTTTCCGCCTTTTCCGTGAAGGAGATGTCCGAAGTCTTCGATATACCTTATTGTTCCGTTTTTGGACTGGATGCGGTATCTTACATAGTCATGACGCTTTTCTCCAAAAGCCGTCTGCGCCTCGATCTTATTCTGTATGGTCTGGTAATCCTTGGAATAGACCATGCCCTTGAATGAATTGCCCACATATTCCTTGAATTCCTCAAGAGTTTCACAATCATACATTTGCAGGACGTTTTCGTCGGCATAAAGTATCCCGTCCCCGTTACCGTTTTCGTAAATAAAAAAACCACCCGGAAGACCGACGGGAAACACACCTTCGGCTTTCACGGGTTTAAGCATTCCATTATCATTCATTTTTATTCTTCCCTCTGCATATGTCGCAACAGCGTCGTTAACTGGCCACGGCTATATTCTACCACAAAGCCTCCTATTTGACACTAAGTTTGAATATTCCTATAATTTTCAGGAAAGGATTTCGAAAAAGATTTCGATATTTATTCAAAACATTTCTTTGAAAGGATGGGGATAATGAATTATAAAAAAATCAAAGCAATTCTTATGACCTTGATATTATCATCTGCTCTTGCCCTCTCCTCCTGCGGAAAAACCGCTGAAGCTCCCGATACTTCAACAGATAAAGAGGAAAAGGAAGACAAAGAAGATAAGGAAGACAAAAAAGACCGGGAAGACAATGATGAAAAAACGGATACAAAAGAATCCGACAAAGCCGCAAAAGAAGCTTATCAGGCTTTTTTGGACGGAACCGGAACAGTATTTTTTGATGAAAGCATAACGGAAAAAAATAAAGCATTCAGTGATTTCACCGAAAACTACACCATTCAGGAACTGGCAGATCTTATCTCCATAAAGAATCATAAATGCAGCATGCCCGACTCCGTATCCGAATCCAAATGGTCATATATAGACTGCGGAGGCGACGGCATAAGCGAACTTGCTCTTGATCTTGTGTATAACAGTTGGTATGAATATGAATCCCCATCAGATGAAATTTTCATAATCAAAAATACGGATGAAGGACTGAAGATCTGTTATTACGGAACCGGTTATTACAGGACCACGCTCACCGTCTATGATAACGGATATATCAGTTACGGCGGAAGTTCAGGCGCCGCTATATATGATGAGGATGAATATGTCATTGATGCAGAAGGAAACCAATGTGTCATTTATTCTGTCGAAACCTTTTACGGGCTCTCTGAGACAAGGATCCCTCCTGACTTAGTTCCCGATGAGATAGAGGAAAAGACCTCACAGAACTTTTCATATGGTGACAAATACCAAGTGACGGTATACCGTTTCCCTGATGAAACACCCGAGTCAAACGGCGAAGAATGGGATTATGCCGCATTTGCCCGCTGCGGATATTATGTTTTTTATGACTACGACGGAAATGAAGTCAAAGTCGATGATGACTATATTGAATTATGTGAAAAAGGAGGCATTAAGATCGTTACGGATAAAGAGATAAATAAGATCATCGAAAGATATAAAAAAGACTTTGGACTTGATCCCAAAGAAAAACGCGGAAATGAAGTAACCTGGGAATCTGCGGATGCGGTTTCCGATAATTATTCCGTAGCCAATCAGACAAAGCTTATGGCAGATAATGACTCTGTATGGATGTGGAGAGCACAGAACGAGGATTTTTTTGAAGTATCCTATGCCATCACCGATCTTAACCATAACGGCAGACTTGAGGTGATCAGATGTGAAAAGTATCCTGATGACAATACCGATGTCATAGCAAGATCTTACATCTATGAGGTCGATGAGGACCTTGCTGGGGTCACCGAATGGACATTTGAGCAGGATCATGATTCATATATATCATTTTTGCCTGTTTATGATGAAAACGATTATCTCTCCATAAATGTTTTCTATAAAAATGATGAAGGTAAATTCATTTATATCGTACCCACCAAAAAAAGCACGGGATACGGATTTGACGAACTCAATCTGATCATGGAAGTCGGATCTGAAGGAAATGCAAAAGTAACCGGAGTATTCTCAAAACGTGTAGTGGGAATGGAGGATGATGACATTTTTTATCTTCACGATAAAGAAGTAAGTGAAAGTGAGTACCTTTATTCAGATACGGTAGAGTACCCTCTTTCCGATGGATATAATTACGGACAGCAGGTCATTTCTTTTGAAAACTTTGAAACCTCTGACGATCTGCTTACCAGCATGAGACAAAGCGCTGACTGGAACTGCTATTTTTCAATGATAGAAGAAGCTGATTAAGTGGTATAATATGCAATGCATTTAAAATTTTTATAAGGGAGAGAAAAATGAAAAGATTCTTTTTAAATCTGATCCTTACATCAGCTGCCATACTTATGCTGTCAGGATGCGGACACGAACATGATTTTCAGGAAGTAAGCTGTGATGAGCCTCTTACCTGCTCTATCTGCGGAAAGACAACGGGAGATGCCATCGGTCATGACTTTGAACCTGCCACCTGCACAGAGCCCAAGATCTGCTCAAGATGCGGTGAAGAAGAAGGCAAACCGAAAGGACATAAATTCCTTGAGGCAACCTGCACCGAACCCGCAACATGCAAAAGATGCGGCGAAACCGAAGGAGAGCCTCTCGGACATGACATAGTTGATGCCAATTACCAGGAGTGCGGATACTGCTTACGATGCGGTGAAGAAGTAGGCGAACCCCTCACCCCCGGCTTTATAGAAAATGGTCTTGATATCAACTGTACTCTTGACAGAGAATATGATTATATTACCGAAGTATATGAAGCGGAAGATATAGACACAGTCGGAACCGCCGTTTTTGAAGATTTTATGATCTTTGATAAAAGTGATGAGCTTCCCGAAGAAGAAGGATATGTATGGCTCTCAATCCATGTATCGGTAGATTATACGGATGACAATGCCTGGGAATACGGATATCAGACAGGAACCTGCGTAGAGGATTTTTATGATATCGAAGGTCACGACGATTCCATTTTTAATTATAATGATGTTCCGGATGAATATGAAGGCTTTGACCGTTATACAACATATACAGTCAACTACTACGGTGAGGACTATGACTGCGAAAGACTTGTAAAATACGATGAGAATAACGGCTGGGTAGCAACAAAACTTGCCCATTACGGTTTTACATATTATTTCCATGTGCCCGAAGGATATGACGGAACCGTTGTGGGTCTCTATCACAAGTATAAGGCTAAGGAATGGGAATCGGGAATGTATATCTATGATATGGCAGACGATAATACATTGTTCTTCAGACTCGATCCCGAATTGGCAGAATCCTTCTGACAGATAAACCCTGAGGACAAAAAAAGTACGGTTCCGGAAACTTCCGGAACCGTACTTTTTATATTCTTTTTGTCCGGGACCCTCATTAAAACTTAACCGTCTCCGGCGCTTTGGTAAAGGATGAAAATACTGCGGTTGCATCTTCAAAATAGAAAACCTCAGTGTTGTCATCATCCGCAGAATACATTCCCTGAAGGGAAGGGTATGCATCAAGCATTGACTGCTTTGCTTCTCTTCTGGGATCCTCAACAAGTTTTCCCGATACTCTGAGCCATTCTCCGTCCTTAAATGCACAGATCTCAACCTTGGGATTTGCGTGGATCTGTTTTGAAACATCCTTTGACTTTCCTGTCTGGATATACACCTTTCCTTCAAATACATTGACTGTTCCGAAAGGTCTTACCCTGGGCTGGTCTCCGTCAACTGTTGCAAGATAATACTCACCTGCGTCTTTAAGAAACTTAACTACTCTTTCCATATCTGCCTCCTAAACAATTATTTAAATACTTCATCAAGTGCCGTCTGGAGTTCCTGGGAGAAGGTCTCCTGGAACTGGGCGGGGGTCATTTCTCCTGCGATGAGTCTTTCAAATCCGTCGTACATATTGGGATCAAGGCTCTCCCAAAGTTCAATTCCGGGATGTGCCATACAGTACTTTTGTACTTCAAAGTTTTCTTCCTTGAGTTCGGGCTTATTGGAAGTCTCGTTGTACCACCAGTCAAGAGTTGCGGGATCATCCCTGAAGGATGTATCTCCGTCAAAATAATTGTAGAGGTCATAAAGGAACTCAAATACTCTCTCAGGCTCTTTTACATTGGCGGGAATAACAAGGAAGTTACCGTCCGATGAATTGACGCATGCATTGGACTCCTGACTTCCGGAAGGACCTACGGGCCACTGTACATATGCGGTGTCCCATGTAAGATTTCCGGGCTGGTCCTTACCGGATACGGTAGGATAATTTCCGCTTTCACTCTGGATCCAGACAGACACAGGGAAGAATGCCACATTTCCGTTGTTATAGCATTTACGCATGGTATCGGAAGGATTGCCGCCGTCAAAAGCAAAGTCGTAAGGATAGCATACATTGTATGTATTGTACATATCACTTATGAGCTTAAGGACTTCACCCGTTGCTGCTGATGAAAGGGTCTCGGTGGCACCGCCTGCAGCTGCGGTTCCGTTAGAAAAACACAGCTCTCTGAAGGACTCTCCTATATATCCTCCAAAACCGTACTGGTCGATCTGTCCGTCTCCGTCAGTATCCTGAGTAAGGATCTGGCAGTATTCTATGAACTTGTCCCAGGTCCACTCTCCTCTTTTGTAGAGTTCTCTGGGATCTTCAAGATTGTTTGCTTCAAGCATCTGTATGTTAAACGCAAGGGGATATGTGTTGGTCATACCGCCCTGAACTCTGAGGATGCATGCTTTTCCGTCTCCAAGATCTAGATATGAGAAAACCGTCTGGTCCGTAAAAAGATCGTGATCTTCGGGAAGAATTGTATGAAGATCAAGAAGAAGTCCGTTGTTTTGCGCCGGTATTGCGATGGAAGTATCAACAAGATAAACATCGCAGTCGGGAGTACCCGCAAGCGTGGATGTATAAAGCGATTCCCTGGTTCCTGTATATGTAAGGTTCTGCCAGTAAAAATCGATCTTATATTTTTCCTTGATCTCTGAAACCTTATTCCACTTTGCTTCGGCAATCCTCTGGTTAACTTCTTTCTCCGCCCTTAAAACTTCATCGTCGGTATCTTCATACTGGGCATTGACGTAATCCACAAGATCTTCCTTGGCATCTCCGGTGGCATAATACTGTCTCCACCAGGAACCGATGTTTATTACCCTGTCCTTATAATCTGCGGGATCGGTCTTTCCCGATCTGCCGCATGAAGCTGCCCCGAGGACCATCAGGGATGCCAATATGATACTTAAAAACTTCTTAATGTTTCTCATTGCTTTACCTCTACAATATATAAGTCTGACCGGCGTCTTTTTTAATCCGTCTGTCCGTTATCCGGAGTTATATCAACTTCTTTTCCGACAAATACGGCATATACCTCAAAAGGACTGTTGGACTCAACAAAAATATGTGTAGCCCAGTTTTCCGGATCATCCACTCCCAGCCTCTTATATATTGTGTCTATCATGTCATAGGTTACGTAGCATACTTTTCCGTCAGCCATGGCATCTATGTCAACGCTTGTCTCTGTATCATAGCCCGCTCTTCCTATACCGACTCTGAACCATCCTCCCTGTGAAGCGGATCCGTTCATACCGATCCAGCAGTCACCGGTCTCGGATTTATAATCAACCCTTATGATGGATCCGGGTGTTTTAAGCATCTCGAACTCTTCATCGGAAAGAGTTATATCAACCTGCTTCCATTCAGGTTTCTTACCTGAAGATCCGGTATCAATTGCATCTGCGATGTCATAACCCTGTCCGGCCATTCCGATGCGCACCTTGAAAAGTTCTAATTCGGAATCGGATTCTATAAAGAAACTCTCAGGCCATTTCGAAGGATCGTTTCCTGCGGCCTCCGCGATCATATCATAAGTGATCTGGGCGATATTCTTTGAATCATTGATATATGCACATCCGTTTCCTTCATCGCCTTCAGCACCTATCAAAACAGGTTCATCACCGTCAAATCCCATAAAGACATTTCCGGAAGAGGACCTATAGGATATCTCGATAACGGATCCTTCGGTCCTCATCTTTTCCAGGAGTTCTTCGGAAAGAACTGCTTTTTCGGAAGGTGTCCACTCGTCATAGGAACCTTCAAGGCCTTCAACATACAGATAATCTCTTATACCGTAAAGATTGCTTCTGTCATCAGCAGGCTCAAGAGCTACATACTCGGCGGATGTATTTGCTTTTATCGCATTACCTTCTTCATCCTTAAAGGAAATGGTATAAATATAAAGTATTGCTCCCTCTAAATTACCTGCGCCTGAGTCTTCAAGTGAAAGCACCAGATAATCAACAGCTGATGCATTGGGTATTTCAGCACTTATATTTTTTGGGTTTTTCTTCTCAAGATAAATGGACCATGAATCGATGATCTCGTTATCGTCTCCGCTTACCATATACACATTACCGGACGTTGCGGTAAAGGCTTCTCCCTGGCTTGTTTCAAGTCCGAACTCAACGCTTTTTACCTTACCTGCGCTGCTTCCCAGAAGTTCTTTCATCCCGATGGCAACATACATCTTGCCGTTATCCGAACTTGTAACCTTGACGGCCTTTCTGCCTTCTTTATCCACAAGCTCAAGTTTTGTTTCCTTGGCAGAGGAATTAACCATCCTGTTGCTTCCAAGAAAAGCATATTTTCCGTCGGAAAAATCGACACTTGCCGAATCGTCGAATACGAAAACATCATCAGCAGCCGTCTCTGTCACTTCAGGTACGGTCTCTTCATCCGCATCCCCGGACGATTGTCCGCAGGCTGTTACGGATAAGGCTATTGCAGCAGCCATAAGGCATGCCAACAGTCTGTGTTTTTTCAAATCAA
>CAMPAP010000047.1 GCA_946631935.1 uncultured Lachnospiraceae bacterium
ATAGATAAGCACAACAGATGTGATAACCACTATGATCAGGGCAATCCCCGTCATCATAAAAAACTGGATATAGGCTTCGCCCATTCCCTTTATGGCAAAAACGCTTATCATAAACTCTGAGTTAATATCATCGATATGAAGGTTATGGTCTTTCTCTATCTGCCTTAACTGAAGCACAGAAGTATAGTCAGGCTTCTTAAGTGTAACGCGGCAGTGAAGATAGGGGATACCCTTATCATCCATGCCTACCTTCGTACCGGCTTCCATCCCGCGAAGGATATCATAGCCTTTGGTTGGTCTGTTTTCATGAAGGATAGCCGTGATGGTACAGGTATCCGTACTCAGTGTCTCAAATCTTTCTTCCGACCTGTAACTCCCGGCATAGTATATCCTGTTACCGTCCGGTTCTATTTCATACCTGTTTCCCTGCTCGAAAGTGATCTTGTCACCTATCTCAAGGTCAAGACCGTTATCCTCAAGAAACGCCTCTTCAACCGCAACTTCATCCGAATTCTCGGGAAGTCTTCCTTCATGATCACCCACAACTAGCTGACTGAAAAGATCGGCATCTGCGTGCATTACATTACCTGTCCTGAAACGGTCTTCCTTATCGCTTGACACCCTGATCCCGGTTATTGTCGGATCCGTTGATATAGCGCCTGCGATCCGGATTCTTTCGTCATTCTTAAGCGTTTCAACATCATTCCAGCCAACCCCTGAGAAATCAGCGTGAACATCTCCGTCCGTCATACGGTTGACCGTGCCAAAAAACTTAAAAAAAGAAAAAACTCCCACAAGGATAGCCGTAATAAGTGCTGTGGATGCAGCGATACCAAGGATCGTAACCACTGTACGTTTCTTATTTTCCAAAAGATGCTTTTCGGTGAGTTTTAAAATAATGTTCATTAAACACTCACCTCCTCATCTATATCAAATGAGACCGGTCTGTCCATTGTATCCTTTGTATCCCTTGTGATCTGACCGTCTTCTATGGTTATGACCCTGTCGGCGCTTAGGGCAATCCTCTCATCATGGGTTATTATGATGACTGTCTGATTGTATTCTTTATTGAATTTTCTGAGGAGTGCGATTATCTCTTTACTGTTTTTTGAATCAAGGTTTCCGGTCGGTTCATCCGCCAAAAGAAGTGACGGATGGTTCATAAGTGCCCTTCCGATGGATACCCTCTGCTGCTGCCCGCCTGAAAGCTGATTGGGAAGATGCTTTAAGCGATCCGATAATCCAAGCTTCTCAACAAGTTCCAAAAGAAGCTTCCCGTCAGGCTTCTTTTTGTCCAATAAGATCGGCAGCGTCATATTCTCTTCCACGTTAAGAATGGGAATAAGATTGTAGAATTGATATATAAGTCCTATATGCCTTCTTCTGAATATGGCGAGCTTTGTTTCATCAAGTCCGCTTATATCCGTTCCCGAAATGTTTACCGTTCCCGAAGTGGGAACATCAACTCCTCCCAGTATATGCATAAGTGTTGACTTTCCTGATCCCGAAGGACCCACGATAGCAACAAATTCGCCCTGCTCAATGTCGAATGAAACATTCCTTAAGGCATGAACCTCAGTCTCTCCCTTTCCGTAGACCTTACATAAATTTCTGATCTCAAGTATCTTCATAACTTTACTTCCTTTCTCATCTAAATACTCTAAATATCATTTTCTATGAGAAAAGGATATATGACCGGCATTACAATCCGGTGACTCTTTTATTACATTATTGTCATATTATCGTTTTATAGAGTTTTATTTCAAAGGTGCTTCCAATGCCTTCTTCACTCTCTGCACTTATTTCCCCATGCTGGCTCTCGATTATTGTCTTTGCAAGGGCAAGTCCTATTCCGACACTGTCCTTCCCTGCATTCTTACCCCTGTAAAAACGTTCGAAAACATGTGGGATATCCTCCGCTGCAATCCCGCACCCCGTATCACTTATTAATATCTGTGAGAAAATATTTGTATCAGTAAGGGATATCTTAAGGCTTCCTCCTGCGTTCATGTGATCAATGCAGTTTTTCACAATATTCTGTATGGCTTCAATGGTCCAGTTTTTATCGCACATTACAAAAGCATCTGGGATTTTTCTCTCAAATGAAATGTCCTTTATATCCAGCTGTATCTCAAAGGGTTTCATTACTTCCTTAAAAAGCTCGTCCGCAGGTACATCCTCTTTGACAAGTACAGCTGAGCCTGCATCCAGCTTGGAAAGCTTAAGCAGTGTCTGTATAAGCCAGTTCATCCTGTCAAGCTGATCCGACTGTGTCTTAAGGAATTCTTCCCGCTTTTCCCTGTCCTCTTCACTTTTCAGAAGATCGTTCATTACCATCATTGAAGTGAGGGGAGTTTTCAACTGATGGCTTATATCAGCCATCGCATTGGCCAGCATGATCTTGTCCTGTTTAAGGAGCTCCTTCTGGTATTTGAGCTTGGTGGTAACCTTGTAGATATTGCTCTTCAAAATGGACAGTTCACCCTCTTCTATGTCGAGAATTTCGGGCGGATCATCACCTGATAATACCTTTTCCAGATATGTATTCAGCTCCTCTATTTCCGGACACATTTTTTTTATTATTTCATTTCTTATATATCTGCTCTTCATATTCATCCCGAATTATCTGTCCGTAATATAGCCCATTCCACGCACGGTCTTTATGATCCTTGGCTCCGACGGGTTCTCCTCGATCTTGTCTCTGAGACGTTTTATGTAAACCGTTAATGTATTGTCATTCACGAAGTCACCGTCTACATCCCACATGTCCTGAAGGAGGCCGGTCCTTGTAAGAACCTGCCCCCTGTTATTGATAAATGTAAGGAGAAGCCTGTATTCAAGCGCGGTAAGTTCGATCCCCTCTTCCCTGCCGGTCTTTTCATCCTTTTTTGTAACCTTCGCCTCTCCGGTATAGACACATATGTTTCCGATCCTTTCAACAGCAGTTTCGCTGCC
>CAMPAP010000048.1 GCA_946631935.1 uncultured Lachnospiraceae bacterium
CCAAATTATTTTCGACGAATTTGCTATTATTTTGGTCTCAAAAACACTTAATTTACACTTGGTCAGCAATTTCGCCTGATATCATACCTCTTCAACGCACCTTAGCTGTTTCAATGCAAGCCTCCGCATTTCGGGTAATTGTATATTTTCCATCAGTTCATAC
This sequence comes from uncultured Lachnospiraceae bacterium, assembly GCA_946631935.1. Taxonomy (GTDB): domain Bacteria; phylum Bacillota; class Clostridia; order Lachnospirales; family Lachnospiraceae; genus AC2028. The sequence continues at coordinate 164 of CAMPAP010000048.1, forward strand.
ATCTCCTCCATCCAGCCTTCTTCTATCACTTCCCCAAGCAGAATAATACCTACCACAAGCAATGCTCCACCCAGTAATTTGCTTCCGTCATTCTTTCCGCTAATAAGCAGATAACCTCCAACCAACGGCATTGCAAAGATTGCAAGCAATATCACTGCCAAAAGTGTAATTATTCCACCATCTCTTGATCCGCCACCATAATATCCGCCATGGTATCCATCCAAAACATTTCTTCCTCTCATATTCGACACCTATGCTCTGTTGACTAATGGGAGCTTAATATCTGCCTTCCACCTGTGTCATTCCGGCATTGATTCTGGCATCAAGTATAGCTCTTGTAATATTTACTTCCGGTTGTATGGCTTCATACTCCTTAACAAACTCCGGATCCTGCATAAGCTCATTAGTAAGCTCCTGTAAATCACTCATAAGTTCCAGCCTCCTTCCTTCGGTGATAATCAGATCTTCTATCCTTAGCCAACTCTATTTTACTTCGTGGTGTCTTTTGCTGTTTTTTTATCAGTATATTCTTTTTGATTATTTCCTTAAGGAATAAACCGGTAAATGTATTTCTCCGAAAGCTCATCGATCCTGCCGGATGACTTTTCTTTCTCCAGAAATCCGTTTACATACTCAAGCAGATCTTCGGATCCCTTCGGCATAAGTACGCCTAACTGCCCTTTTGTGAATGGCTCATATATCAAGGGTGCAGCCAGACTCTCATCCTGCCCCACATAATATCCTGCTTCCATGATCTCCGTGATCATAACATCCGCTTCTCCTTGAGCGATCAATCCCGGGATCTCCTGATTGACATCATGTATTATCAGTGTCGCATCAGGCAGGTTCTCACGGGCGAATTTCTCATTAAGCCCTCCGGGGTTCTCCATAACCCGTACATTGGGATCATTGATGGCGTCAAGCGAAATATATTTATCCGCATCTTCAAGGCGGCACAGAACCGTTTTTCCGTTTCCAAGGTATCCCTCCGACATCAGTGCGGCTTCCTTTCGGGCATCGGTTATGGTGATCCCGCATACGGCAAGATCGAATTTACCGTTAAGTGTATCCTCCATAAGCGTCGGCCATGATGTCTTAACATATTCAAGCTCCACATCAAGTGATCTTGCAAGATCCTCTGCCAATTCCGCATCAAAACCGACATATGTATCCGTTTCAGGATCCAGATAGGACATCGGCTGATAATCACCTGCTGTACCAACCCTTAGGACTCCATCCGATTTGATCCTGTCAAGAACAGAACCCTCCGGATCGGCCGGCTGCATCATATCGACCGGCTCCTTATCGACCGATTCAACCTCATTTAGGAAACGGACCAGCCTGTCCTGAAAATCCCGATAGCAGGACTTCTCAACATAAACAACATGCGAACCACCCGGGATCACTTCCAGCTTAGACCCTTCAGGCAGAAGTCCTGTCGCTTCTTCTATCCGTTCCAGATCAAGATACGGATCCTTATCACCGCAGATAATAAGTGTAGGGACCGTTAGCTTCGACAGATCGATAAGCTCCTCTGACTGATCTACACAGACGTCCCTTCTTCCCCCGTTGGGGCTCTGATCCCCGTCATAATGCCAGCAGTTTGAACAGAACAGGGCAACGACAACAGGGTCTGTGATCTCATAGTCAGGATCCCCGTTCTCATCCTTCTGAAAATCATCCGCCGCATGTTCCCACGTATTATAATGAAAAGCTTCAGTTACTTCATATTCTCCGATACCGTTCAGGACCGGTGCATACAGAACGATCCTGTTTAAATGCTCATCATATTTCGTCGCGAATCTGCCAACCGTAACCGTTCCCCAGCTCCACCCCAGTACATCGATCTTCTCCTGACCGGTAAGCTTAACGATCTCTTCAACTGCTGCATTTATATCCTCGGCCGCATAATCCGAATCCGGCATAAAACCGTCTTCCACAGGCTCCGACTGCCCGAATCCGGCAATATCCAGCCGCCATACAGCATACCCTTCGCGGGCCAGCCTTCTTACCAGACTGTAGTCCTTATAATCTATGTCAAATTCATGCGAGGAATATGTTAAGCCATGTATCAGAAGGATGTTTTTATCTGTATCCTTTCCGCTTTTCTGCATGCAGTCAAGATGCAGCCTTATACCGTTTCTTTCAAGCGGGTATTCTTCATAGCTGTATGATGCATCCTGGGCATCATATTCTTCTTCGTATGATCTTGCCGCAGCGTCAGCCGCCTGACCTGCCGTGTTTACATTTACATTCACGGTTTGGCATGCGCTTAAAAACATAGCCGATAATACAGCACATATAATAATGTATCGTTTTTTCTTTCCGTTCATCACATATCTCCGTTTTTGTCCTTTTAAGCTTCCCGAAACATATCTGGGTTGTCTGATCATCCCTTTTAAGTTTTAGCGAAACATCTTCCTTTTCATGGGGTTAAGCATCAAAACCCGAAATGGCATCAAGCATATCCTGTGGATTATCAGCCGCTTTTACTTTATCCATTGCCTTGACTATATACCCCTTTTCATCGATCAGATATGTAGTTCTGACAACTCCCATGGATACTTTCCCATAATTCCTTTTTTCTTTCCAAACATCATAAGCCTTAATGACATTAAGCTCAGTATCTGAAAGCAAAGTGAACGGGAGACCATGATTTTCCTCAAATCGCTTATGTGATGCTACGGAGTCTTTGCTCACGCCAAGGATAACAGCCCCTTTTTCCTTAAACTGCGGATATCTGTCAGCAAATCCGCACGCCTGCTTTGTACATCCGGATGTATTGTCCTTCGGGTAAAAGTACAGAATCACTTTCTTTCCCAGATAATCAGATAATGAATGCATATCCCCGTTTTGATCAGGTAATGTAAAATCAATTGCTTTTGTGCCTGTTTCTAACATTGGTTTTTCCTCCTATCCCGGTAATTTCCCAGTGAAAAATCTTATAATGATCTGTGTTCATGGGGTCAGACCCCTGCAACGGGCAATTTCAATCAAATCTTTTTTAACTATTTCACTGCACGTCATAAGCCCAATAACAAATTCTCCAGCCTTTCTTTTTCTCCGCTACCATTGGTTGAAAATCTCAGAAGAGGAATATCATATTTCTCTAAAATCGAATCCTTCAATAAGTCTCTTTCCGCCTGTCTTGTACCCTCTTTGTGATATTTATATCCATCAACCTCTATAACAGCCATAATCCTTTTGGTTATCTTGCTATAAAGTGCAAAATCCACGTGTGTAAGCGGATTTGTCGCATACTTTTTTTCCTCATCAGTCATTTTCCCTAAATCCCTCAGCAATAGGTTCAAA
>CAMPAP010000049.1 GCA_946631935.1 uncultured Lachnospiraceae bacterium
CAAAAGTTCCGCATTCTCACCTGCTTTGTCAAGTATTCCCCTGTCGATGGCATTCTGCTTTTCTTCGATCTCTATGGAGGAAATATCCCCTGCAAGTGTCGAGACCGAAATGCGGTTAATGGGACTAATGCTTTCATCGAACAGTCTGAAGCTGTCGGGATCTATCTCAAATCCGGTTATCTCGGTCTCAGGGAGTGTAAGGGTAATGATCTTTTGGTCATTATCAACCTCAACAATTATTTCCGAAAAATCAAGACCTGCTTTTACCGTTCCGTCATAGCTGTAAATATAACTCGACTCGGAAAAAGGAACCTCGTATCCGAAAAGCTGCGATGTCTCAGCATATTTACCCACATGAGTAAAATAGTATTCATATGTATTGAGGGTACCGATATCTCTGAGTCCTTCGTTGATCGTTTCACCGGATACCGATATCTTCTCTTCGGCGACGCCTTCAACAATGGGAACTATGGTGGTATCGGGTTCATCGTTTATGACAACCTCCTGCTGATATACGCTTTTTGCCTTATTCCAGACAAAAAAGCATGCGACAACTCCGGCTAAGATCGCTATCACTACTCCCATAAGGCTTTTATGCTGTCTGTACATTCTTCCGAAATTGATCATATTTATTCTCCTGCATACTTCTGATCAGATAAACCGTACCTCTCCGCCATTTCACCGGAGGGTTCAAAGTCTCCGATGAATTCATCCGCCATTTCAATTATATCCTCATATTCCAAAAGAGGAACATAAAAAAGTTCATAATCATTGCCGCCTTCTGTATAACGGTAAAGAATAAAAGCTTTTTTCTTTTCGGAATAATCATGGAAATTAGCCACCCGGGCGGTCACATTAAAATCTTCATCAAGAAGATAACTGAACTTGCCGCTGTAGATAAGCAGATAATGATCCGTCCCTTCAATTTTTTTCATGGAACAGAACACTCCCCTTATATCGTAAATACTCTTAAGGCATTCTTTTTGTTTTTTATCCGACGACTTATATATCCTCAGACTGTGGTCATCTCCCTGAACAGCCATATACTTTCCATCATCAGATTCTACGGGTTCACCGATCTCGGAAAGACGGCCTCTTTTTTCAATCCGTTCTTCGAAGGAACATTCACCCGCAGGCTCATATCCGTCGCTGCCCTTCCACTTGTAGCACACAACCTCGGAAGCCTGTGAAAAGAGAATGTAAAGCATGTCATCTTTGTATGCTGCGACAGTAATATAATCCGAAGGCTCTTCGGCAAGAAAATTCAGCGTATTGTCATACAAAGTATTATCACTTTTATCATAAAGATAGATATGGCCGCTTGATGCAACTATAAGGACCCTGTTAATGTCATAATCGGAAGCGCATACTACCTGATAACCGCCAAGATGATCACTGAGAAATGCATACTCATTTGAATCCGGCCAGAAATCATCCTCCGGGATCTCCATTGTACCCCACGGAATGAATTCATCAGCTTCATATATTCCCAGCGCATTTGAAAGAGCATACCTGCAGGAGGCAAGGGGCTGATGCTCTGCGTCTGACTCATCACCTGGCATAACGCACCGAACAGCATATGCAGCAGCCTGTCCCCGGCCTTTTTTCAGCAGTTCACCCGAAACAAGTGCCATGGACTGTGCATACTTTATCTGCTGTTCAAGGTACTGTTCTTCCAGTTCCGTATGCTGCTTTTCTATGATCTTCTTCTGGTTGTTTATCCGGATGGTAAGTACGGTACTTGTGATGGCATAAAGCAGAAAAAAAGCCGAGGCAACCGCGCTTATAAAAGCAATTCTTTTAACGCGCTGCTCTCTGTGACGCTGTTTAAGATCATCATATCCAAGCCCGTACATCGGGGCTGCCATGCGAAGGATCGCATCATCCATCTTCTTTCCCCGGACATGCTTTGAAGCTCCCCTTACATCTGCGGCAAGAGGTTCAACAGGCTCTTTTACAAGATGCTCATTTCCGTTTTCATCCGTTACTTTCCTCTCCCTGAAACGGATGGCTTCAGGAAAACTATCATCCGGCTCACCCTCAGCAAGAACACAGAGTATATGATCCTTCCCATGATACCCCGAAAAAAGTTCTATCTCCTTGGCACACCAAAGAGACTCCTTAAGACGCGGAGAACAGACCACTATCAGCCAGTCGGAATTTTGCAAAGCCTCATTTATGGGATCAGAGAGGTTATCGGCAAGAGGCAGTTCCTCCGTATCCCTGAAAACCCTTTTGATCTTATGCATCTCTTTGGGAAACCGGTCACGAAGATTCCTTGGAAGAGAAAAAGCCTCCAGACGCTTGTGGATCCCTGCTGCGATCTCCGAATCAAGATCACTGTGGCGATAACTTATAAATGCATTGTAATGTTCGTTTTTACCCATTTTTCAGATTCTCAGAAACCATTGATGTATACCATATCATCTTCAACATAATACTCATCTGTCACAGGTTTTGGAGGAATAGGAAATACGATATCAGTCTGCTCCATCCTGTAGACATTGTCATCATTTACCATATACCCTTCCGCGATAAAATAATAATCATGGCACGCCTCATTTTCCGCAGTAAATGAAAGCTGTACGACTCTGGAGCTGTCAAGCACCGCAACGGGATTTTCATCCACAAGGGTAAATTCAAGTTCGTGCATGGCATCCAGATACTCCTGTATCTTCTCCGCCTGTGTAAAGGTTAATTCCTCCCGTGGATCGCTGCCTGTGACAGTCACTTTCAAAAGGACCATTTCAGGTTCAAGAAATTCAATGAGATACTCTTCATCACGCGAAACTGAACCTGCAGCCTCCTGCATAACAAATCTTCCGCCGGGTTCATAGAATACCGGTTCATAAAAGCCCGGATCATCCTGTATAAAAACCACGCCTCCTCTGAGATCATCATTTACAAGACATGTCCTGAATATTGAAAAATTATGTCCATTATCAAATATATATGTACTGAATAACTCATCTCCCCTGAAATTATATTTAAACGGACCTTCACCGCCTTCATAAAAAGCGCGGCAAAATTTCATAAGATCGTGGCTATCCGTTTCAACCGACAGGTTACAGTCACATATATAGTCACCCCACCAGACAGGTCCCCACATACTCTGCACTCCGGTTGCAGATTCGCGGTAAACATTCCCCGGATCATCGTCGTTTATCCTGCCCCTGAGCACCACACCTCTGTTTGCTATATAGTCCGGAACTTCATCGAGCACTTCTCTTTCCGGAGCTTTGACAGCGTAAGGATCGGATATTGACTCATTACCGTTTAAAGCAGAATGCTCTTCCTCATATTCTTTTTTGAACTCAGCTGTATCTCTTGAAAATTTTATAAATCCAATAGCAAGATAAACAAGCAGCAAAAGCAGGATTGCCAAAAGGACGGTTCTTGATGTTACCTTCATTTTCATCTCCCTTTTATCTCAATTCTGTCAAGAATCCCCTGCACGCCTACATTTTGGTGAGTAAGATACATCCTCATCACATCCTGAATAAAAGAAATATCTGCTCCGGTCTTTTCCTGTATTTTTTTTACATCGCATCCCTTGTCGATCAGATTCATGATCCGGGAAACAAGAGCATACTCACTGCTGCCTGCACTCTCCTTAGCAGTCCGGCCCGGCATCGCCCCGTCCGGCAAAGCCCCGTCCGGTACCGCCTTGTCCGGCAGACCACCGTTAAGTACCGCTTTCTTAGCATGACCATAGTAAATGATCCTTGGATGAAATGAAAACAGCTTATTCCAGCTTTCTTCGATCTGCGTTCCCTTATGCAGTTTAAGTTCATAAAGAGGATTAAGATCACCGACAAACAGACTTCCGTCATCAAGCGCAAGAGAAATGCTGTCATCACTGTGCCCGGGTGTATGAATGATTTCACCGTCTATTCCGATTTCTTTAAGCAGCGCTCTGCTGTC
>CAMPAP010000050.1 GCA_946631935.1 uncultured Lachnospiraceae bacterium
GAAAACCCAGGTCATTACTCCGACGCTTCTCGGGGAGATGATATATTATATAGTCAACGGCTCGATACCTTCACTTTTAAACGCTCAGCTTACTGCCAGCTGGGAAAAGGGTTTGTCCGGAGGATCTGAAGGAAGCATTACTTATGACGATTACAGGATCAAACTTTCAAAATTCGTTACGGACAAGACCAACGAAGTAAAGAGAAAAAATAATGCTGACGGCCTTGATGCGGTCTATTCAAAAGTCAGCGGATATTATAAGAAAAGCAAATGATGATTGGAGAAACATTATGAGCGATAAGATTACCATCAAAGATCTTTTTGATCTGACAGAAACCATTGCTGCTGATTATCTTAATAAATTCACATATCCCTGGGAGGCTCTTAAGGGAATATCCGATTTTATCATAGAACTTGGAAATACACTTCCCGAAGACAGATTTGAAAAAAGAGGCGAAAACATCTGGGTTGCATATTCTGCTTTAGTAGCTCCCACAGCATCTCTTAACGGTCCCCTCATCATTGATGAAGAAGCGGAAATACGTCATTGCGCTTTTGTGAGAGGGTCAGCCATCGTAGGTAAAAAGTGTGTTGTAGGTAATTCCACAGAACTTAAAAATGTTATCCTTTTTAATAATGTTCAGGTTCCCCACTATAATTACGTGGGAGATTCCATCCTTGGTTTTAAGTCCCATATGGGTGCGGGATCCATTACTTCAAATGTCAAATCCGATAAAAAACCGGTTGTGGTCAAAGGTGAAAATAATTTTGAAACCGGACTTAAGAAGTTCGGTGCAATGCTTGGAGATAACGTGGAAGTCGGCTGCAACAGCGTTCTGAATCCGGGTACCATCCTGGGAAGAGGGGTTTCGGTCTATCCCACAAGCTGTGTCAGAGGTGTGATACCCGAGGATCATATATTCAAGAAAAACGGGGATATCTGTCCCAGAATCTGATCATTAATTCATTTTTCTGTTTTTTTATGATTTTTGTATTATCAGGCTGCATCAGTTTTTGCTTGACGCAGGCTGTGATATGGGTTATTATCTTTAAGGCTTCGCTTTAGCCAGTTAAACCGATAAAGCAAAAAAGCGTAATCAGTATTTTTGGAGGCTTGGCGAAAGCATAGCTTTCGCTGACATAAACGAATGTTGCTTCGCAACGATTTTAAGGAGGCTTGGCGAAAGCATAGCTTTCGCTGGCATAAACGAATGTTGCTTCGCAACGATTTTAAGGAGGCTTGGCGAAAGCATAGCTTTCGCTGACATAAACGAATATTGCTTCGCAACGTTTTTAAGGAGGTATATTTATGAAAAATAAGATCGTAAGCGTACTGCTTTGTGCAGTTCTCGGACTTTCGGTTGCCGGATGCGGATCTCAGGCACAGTCCGGAGAGAAGACTTACAAGATCGGTGTATGCCAGCTTATCGAGCATCCCGCTCTTGACGCTGCTACCAATGGTTTTAAGGATGTTCTTACCGAGAAGCTCGGTGACAAGGTTTCATTTGACGTTCAGAATGCCCAGGGTGAGCAGCCTACAGCAGCAACCATTTGTAACGGATTTGTTTCTGCCAATGTGGATCTTATTCTGGCAAATGCAACATCACCCCTTCAGGCTGCTGCGGCTGCAACCACAACTATCCCCGTACTCGGAACTTCTGTTACCGATTACGGAACCGCTCTTGAGGTTTCCGACTGGTCCGGAGCTTCAGGCAGAAATATTTCCGGTACATGCGATCTTGCTCCCATTGACGAGCAGGAAAACATGATCGTTGAGCTTTTCCCTTCCGTAAAGCAGGTTGGTCTTATGTACTGCTCCGCAGAAGCAAACTCAAAATATCAGATCCAGCTTATGGAAAAAGAACTTGATGCTGACAATATTACATACAAGGAATATGCCATCGCAGATTCAAATGAGATCCAGTCTGTATTTGCAACTGCCGTTACAGAGTGCGATGTACTTTATATTCCCACTGACAACACTCTTGCAAACTCCACTGAGACTGTAAGAAATATCGTTGTTCCCGCAGGAATCCCCGTGATCGCAGGAGAAGAGGGTATCTGCTCAGGATGCGGTGTTGCTTCCCTTTCAATTGATTATTATGAGCTTGGAAGAACAACCGGCGAGATGGCATACAAGATCCTTGTTGAGGGTGCTGATATCACTACCATGAATGTAGAGTATGCTCCCAACGTAACAAAGAAGTACAATGCCGATATCGTTTCCCAGCTTGGTATCAGTATTCCCGATGACTACGTAGTGATCGAGTGATTTCTTTAATTCATATCACTAAAAAGTAGACCAAAATAATCATTTTGTGTTATTATGATAGCTGTGCATGTTTGTGCACAGCTATTTTATCTGATACCGGAGTTTGTTATGTTACAGTATTTTTCATCTCTTGATCCCATAACACTTTTAAAATCCTTCCCGGGATCCATTGCACAGGGTATGGTCTGGGGAGTTATGGCGCTTGGTGTATATATTACATTCAGGCTTCTTGATTTTGCTGACCTTACCGTAGACGGATCCATTGCCTTTGGAGCAGCGACATGTGTAATGCTCATAAGAAGCGGTGTTCATCCTGTCTTTGCTACATTTTTTGCATTTTTTGCAGGACTGATAGCGGGAATAGTCACGGGACTTCTTACAACACTTCTGGGAATTCCCGGAATACTTTCGAGTATCCTTACGCAGATCTCTTTATATTCCATTAATCTGCATGTAATGGGGCAGTCAAACAGACCTGTTTCCGTTGACAATTACCCTCTTGTTGTTTCACTCAGATATGTAACCGGTTCGGCTGCCACATCCCTGATCTTTTTTGCGGGAATGCTCATTTTCCTTGTTATGCTCATCTGTGCCCTTTACTGGTTTTTCGGAACTGAGACCGGAAGTGCCATAAGAGCTACGGGCTGTAATGCGCAGATGGCAAGAGCACAGGGTATCAATACAGGTTATATCAAGGTTCTTACCCTCGGCATCTCAAACGGTCTTGTAGGTCTTTCAGGAGCTCTTTACGCACAGTTTGGAGGAGCGGCTGATATCAATATGGGAAGAGGTGCCATCGTTATCGGTCTTGCAGCCGTTATAATCGGTGAAGTTATCTTCGGTAAATTTGTTTCAAAGAGGAGAGCTGCATTTGCATGGACCATGGGAGCTGTTGTATTCGGCTCTGTGATCTATTATATGGTATACCAGCTTGTCCTCTGGCTTAAGTTCCCTTCGGAAGACATGAAACTTCTGACTGCTGTTGTGGTTGCATTTTTCCTTGCCATTCCTTATCTTAGGGAGAAAAAATCTTCTGCGAAAGGAGTTAAGAGCGGTGAGTAAGGCACTTGTTTTAAAAGATGTTCATAAGGTTTTCAATAAGGGAACCGTTAACGAGAAGGTTGCTCTTGACGGAGTATCCATAGAACTTGATCCCGGTGATTTTGTAACCATCATCGGCGGAAACGGCGCAGGTAAATCCACCATGCTCAATGCCATTGCAGGCGTATGGCCTGTTGATGCAGGGCAGATCATAGTAAATGAGAATGATATCACATCTCTTCCGGAGCATAAGAGAGCACTGTATCTTGGAAGAGTATTCCAGGATCCCATGATGGGTACGGCTGTTACCATGGTTATCGAGGAGAATATGGCTCTTGCATACAGAAGGGGCGGAAAGAGGACTCTCAGAAGAGGCATAACCCACGAAGAAAGGGAACTTTTTAAAGAAAAGCTCTCGACTCTCGGTCTCGGACTTGAAGAAAGGATGACAACCAAGGTGGGGCTTTTGTCCGGCGGTCAGCGTCAGGCGGTAACCCTCCTCATGGCATCTTTGAAAAAACCCGAGCTTTTGCTTTTGGACGAACATACTGCAGCATTGGATCCAAAGACTGCGGCTAAGGTTCTTGAGATATCCGATCAGATAATCAACGAATATCATCTGACTGCCATGATGGTTACTCATAATATGAAGGATGCCATAGGTCACGGAAACAGACTTATAATGATGAATGAAGGAAAGATAATCTATGACGTTCGCGGAGAAGAGAAGAAGAGCCTTCACGTCAAGGATCTGCTTGCCAAGTTTGAGGAAGTGAGCGGTACTGAATTTGATAATGACAGAATGATGCTTTCTTAATGTTATTAAGTATGTTATTAAGTATATAAAAATTATTTATTTGATTTAAAGGAGACGACATGGACTTTAATAACGGAAATAGCGGAAATAACGAAAATAATAACGAAACACAGCCTTTTTATGCATCCAATCCCTATTCACAGCCCCAGGGCGGATACCAGGGACAGCCTCAGGGCAATCCCCAGGATGGTTTTCAGGGAAATCCCCAGGGTGCGTACCAGGGACAGCCTCAGGGTTCCTATCAGGGTCAGGCTCAAGGCTCTTTCCAGGGTCAGGCTCAGGGTTCCTACCAGGGTCAGCCCCAGGGTTCCTACCAGGGGCAGTATCAGGGTCAGCCCCAGGGTTCCTACCAGGGTCAGTATCAGGGAAGCTATAACAGCCCTCAGGGACAGGGAGTTC
>CAMPAP010000051.1 GCA_946631935.1 uncultured Lachnospiraceae bacterium
AAGATCTTTGATGGTAATCTTATCGCTCATAATGTTTCTCCAATCATCATTTGCTTTTCTTATAATATCCGCTGACTTTTGAATAGACCGCATCAAGGCCGTCAGCATTATTTTTTTTCTTTACTTCGTTGGTCTTGTCAGTGACGAATTTTGAAAGTTTGATCCTGTAATCGTCATAAGTAATGCTTCCTTCAGATACTCCGGACAAACCCTTTTCCCAGCTGGCAGTAAGCTGAGCGTTTAAAAGTGAAGGTATCGAGCCGTTGACTATATAATATATCATCTCCCCGAGAAGCGTCGGAGTAATGACCTGGGTTTTCCTGTTAAGATTAAGATAACCTATAGTCTGAAGTTTTGTAAGTATCTCAGCCCTTGTGGCGCTGGTACCTATACCGCTGCCTTTGATCTGAGCCCTAAGCTCCTCGTCTTCGATAAACTGTCCTGCATTCTCCATTGTAAGGATCATGGAACCCGATGTATATCTCTTAGGAGGTGTAGTCTCACCCTCCTTTATCTCATAGGATATGATCTTTAACATATCGCCCTTTTTTATCTTTTCAAGTCCGTCTCTTAAAGCGTCTGATGCTTCGACTTCATCTTCATCCTCAGGATTTTTCTTTTCATCCGTAAAGACATCAGCCTTTGTTTCTTCTGTATTTTTATCGGGCGTTTTAACATTGTCTTCTTTTTTGTTCTGGAAAGAACAGTTAAAAACCTTCAGATATCCTTCTGTTTCAAGTACTTTGCATGAAACCGAAAATGTCTCTTTACCTGCAAGAGACGTAAGTGCAGTCTTTTTATAAACCGCTGCGGGATAAAAGATGGAAAGAAATCTTCTGCAGATAAGTTCATAAACATCTGCCGCAAGTTTACTCAGAGAATTAAGATTACCAAGTCCCTGGCCTGTGGGGATTATGGCATAGTGGTCGGTGATCGCTTTATCATTACAGTATTTTGTGCCTGAGATTTTTTTCCACGCATCACCTGAAAGCACTTCAGATGCCTCCTTACTGAGAATGCCATAAGATCTTAGTCCGGATATATTTTTGTTTATCTCCTTACAGACTGCGGTTGAAAGAACTCTTGCATCGGTTCTGGGATAGGTTGTAAGCTTCTTTTCATAAAGCTCCTGTGCTATGTTCAAAGTATCCGAAGGAGAGATCTTGAAAAGCTTTGAACATACATTTTGAAGCTCTGCAAGATTAAACAAAAGAGGCGGATTTTTCTTTTCGCTCTTTCTTGATATATCTGTAACTTCGGCTTCGGTGATACCGGCTGTTTCGAGACCGTTTATCAGCTTTTCGGCAGTTTCTCTGTTCTTGAAACCGTTGTCCTTATAAAGATACGGAGACCCGGCATATTCGGAATTATCATTTACTTTCCAGACAAGTCCGCAGGATGCATCACCAATACCGGCGTTCATGATAACTTTGTAAAAAGGAGTTTTTACAAAATCCCTTATCTCCTGCTCACGCCTTACAACTATTCCAAGAACGCAGGTCATAACTCTTCCCACAGTGACTGTAAGTCTGTCCATTCCAAGAAGTCCCGCACATTTTTTTGAATATTTGAGAGTGAGTGCCCTTGTAAAATTAATACCCATCAGATAATCTTCCTGGGCACGAAGATATGCGGCATTTGCAAGATTGTCATATTCTTTCCAATCTTTTGCTTCTCTTATGCCTCTAAGGATCTCATCCTCAGTCTGGGAATCTATCCATACTCTCCTGCGCTTTTTTGAAGGATCGACTTCAGCTTCGGCATCCACCAGTCTGTATATATACTCTCCCTCACGTCCGGAGTCGGTACATATATAGATGACGCTTACATCACTTCTGTTAAGAAGTCCCTTTACGATCTCAAACTGTTTTTTTACATTATCAATGACCTGATATTTATAAACATCAGGAATAAAGGGGATAGTGTCATATCTCCAGAATTTAAGAGAAGGATCATAGCTTTCGGGGTAACTCATGGAAACCAGGTGACCGACGCACCAGGTGATCACTGAATTTTCACCTTCATAGAAGCCGTCAGACTTGCGCATATTTTCCTTCAAAGCTTGCGAAAACTGAGCGGCAACACTTGGCTTTTCTGTTATATATAGATTCTTTGACAAATCAGGAAACCTTTACAGATCACTCAGAAGCTCATAAGCCTTATCGGGAGAAAGAGGCTTTCCAAGGTAAAAACCCTGGATGACATCACATCCTGCACTTGCAAGATAATTGAACTGTCTCTCATTCTCAACACCCTCGGCAACAGTTTCAAAGCCCATTGCATGGGACATGCTGAGGATGGACTCGGTAATGATCCTGGTGGATGTATCATCAAGAAGTGTATCAATAAAACTCTTATCGACTTTGAGAGTGTCGATAGGGAATTTCTTAAGATATGAAAGCGAAGAATATCCGGTACCGAAGTCATCAAGTGAAATGCTTACACCGAAATTCCTTAAGCGTGTCAGTTTTTCCGTAACCACATCGAAATCATCGATAAGTATGCTTTCGGTTATCTCGAGTTCAACACCGGAAGGATCAACTTCATACTGCTCGATAAGGCCCATAACGCTTTCAACAAAGTCATCTCTCTTATATTGGAGCGCGGAGATGTTAATGGACATCTTAAAATTCTTTCCGTAAAAACTGCTCCATTTTTTATACTGTCTGAGAGATTCTTCAACGACAAAATGGCCGATGGAAATAATAAGTCCGTTCTTTTCGGCAATTGGTATAAAAACGGAAGGCGGAATCATATTGCCGGTATCATCCTTCCATCTTATCAGAGCCTCAAAACCGCGAAGCTGTCTGTTACATGAATAGTACTGGGGCTGAAAATACATCACAAAATTATTTTCAAAAACCGCAGCTTTTAATTTATTTTCAATATCTACATTTCTCAGAAAATCATCAAGAATAGGGGCCTTGAAAAATTCAAGATTATTCTTGCCGTTCTTTTTGCATTTATAAACGACGATATCCGCGCAGTTGATAAGGTCAAGAGCGGAAGAACCGGAATCGGGATATTCGGCAACACCAACTGAAGCGGTGGCGCGGATCTCTATACCGGTACTCATTACAAAAGGCTCATCAAATCTTTCCCTGAGACCTTTATAGAAATTCTCAACGGTGTACGCTCCCTTTGGATCATAGATTGCAACACAGAAGATATCATTATTGACATGACAGCATATAAGCTTATCTTTTACCATAAGTCCCTTGAGATAGGAACCTATCTGCTGTAAAAGTTCATCACCTATGATGATGCCGCGTACATCATTGATCTTCTTGAAATCATCGATATCGATCATAAGAAGAGAAACCCTGCATCCGTCCTTTTCAGCATTCTGAAGCATGCCTGTAAGAAGAGATACAAAATAGTTTCTGTTATAGATACCTGTAGTGGTATCATAATAAGCCATATAGAGAAGCTCAGAATTCTGAGCCTTCTCTCTTGTGATATTTACTATGGTTATTATCTTGTCGGGACCGGGATTCGAATCCCCGGTCTCTTCTATTCTGGTGATTATCCTGAACCAGGAATGATCGTCAAGAAGACGACACTCACATGAAGAAACAGTCTGATCCTTTTCTTCGCAAAAAAGAGTATCAAGGATCATATTCCTGTCTTCTGCATTGAATTTTTCGGTGAATTCGTAAAAATCAGCAGTCGAATGAAGCCTTAATCCGAACATTTTTTCAAATGAACCGAATGTAAGGACCTCATCCCCACCGAGATTCTGATATATATATCCGTAATCGGAAGACTCGCATATGATCCTGTAAATGCGCTCACTTTTGGAAAGCCTGGCATTTTGTGCTTTGAGAAGGTCGAACTGGTAAACCCTTTCTTCCATGTTATCCCCCATAACTATAGCGATTATTTTGCTTCAATAAATCCTTTTGCCTTAAGAAGCTCAGCACAAAGTACTGCACCACCTGCAGCACCTCTTACGGTGTTATGGGCAAGGCCTACAAACTTCCAGTCAAAAATGGAATCCTCTCTGAGTCTTCCGATGCTGATTCCCATACCTCTTTCATAATCAACATCAAGCTTGACCTGAGGTCTGTTATCCTCCTCAAGATACTGGATGAACTGCTTAGGAGCACTGGGAAGTCCGAGCTTTTGAGGCTCGCCGGAAAATGTTACAAGCTTTTCGATAAGCGCTTCCTTCTCCGCTTTTTTCGCAAGATTAACAAATACGGATGCAGTATGTCCGTCTGCTACGGGAACTCTTATACACTGGGAAGTAATAACGGGAGATGTTGCGGGAACGATAACTCCGTTTTCAATATTACCCCAAAGCTTCAAGGGCTCCTTTTCACTTTTTTCCTCTTCGCCGGCAATGTAAGGAATGATGTTTTCTACCATCTCGGGCCAGTCCTTAAAGGTCTTTCCTGCACCGGATATTGCCTGATAGGTTGATACAACAACCTGGGTAGGCTCAAAATCCTTCCATGCGGTAAGAACGGGAGCATAAGCCTGAATTGAACAGTTGGGCTTAACCGCAACAAATCCCCTCTTTGTTCCAAGTCTCTTTTTCTGGAACTCGATGACATCAGTATGACCTGCATTTATCTCGGGCACGATCATGGGAACATCGGGAGTCCATCTGTGTGCACTGTTATTGGACACAACAGGGGTCTCAGCCTTGGCATATTTTTCCTCAATGGCTCTGATCTCATCCTTGGTCATATCAACAGCGCTGAAGACAAAATCAATATCCTTAACAACATCTTCAACGTCAGACACATCCTTAACTATTATCTTTTTAACGGCTTCGGGCATGGGAGTAAGCATCTTCCATCTGTCGCCTATGGCCTCTTCATAAGTCTTTCCGGCACTTCTGGGTGATGCTGCAATAACTGTCACTTCAAACCAGGGATGATTCTCAAGAAGAGAAATAAACCTCTGTCCGACCATTCCGGTTCCGCCAAGTATACCTACCTTTAACCTGTCACTCATAATATATATCCTCTCTTTTTTGTCACAAGCGTGACATTATTCACATTAATATAAAAGCTTCAAGGGGGTCTTTGAGTACTGCATTTTCCGAAATGAACTTTTCGGATTCTTCTATCTCCGACTTCATGGCCCCGGGACCCGGAGCTCCTTTTGTAAGCCTTTTGTCAACACATGTTTTAAGACTTACGGCATCATAAAAATCCTCTTCTATGACGGGGCAGATCTTTTTAAGCTCTTCAAGACTCATTTCATCGATGGAGAGCTTTTTATCGATACAGTAAAGAACCATCCTGCCTACATATGAATGGGCATCTCTGAAAGGAACACCCTTAACAACCATATAGTCAGCCGCATCTGTTGCATTTGTAAATCCGCCAAGTGCGCTGCGTGCCATGATATCTTTATTGAAAGTCATGCTCTTTAGCATACCCGAATAAAGATCTATACAGGAAAGAGCCGTATCCATGGCATCAAATGCGCCTTCCTTGTCTTCCTGCATATCTTTGTTATAAGCAAGAGGAAGGCCCTTCATTACTGTAAGCAGGCCCATCAGGCTTCCGTATACTCTTCCTGCCTTACCTCTTACAAGCTCCGCGATATCGGGATTCTTCTTCTGAGGCATGATGCTTGAACCCGTGGAATAAGTATCATCTATCTCGACAAATCTGTATTCATTTGTATTCCATGTAATGATCTCTTCACAGGATCTCGAAAGATGCATCATGATAATTGAAAGCGCATCAAGAAATTCTATGAGATAATCCCTGTCGGAAACAGAATCCATGGAATTGGATGTGGGCCTGTCAAAACCTAAAGACTCTGCAACAAAATCCCTGTCAAGAGGATATGTTGTTCCTGCAAGAGCACCGCTTCCCAAAGGGCATTCGTTCATCCTCTCATATATGCTGCGAAGTCTCTTGCGGTCTCTTTTAAACATTTCAAAATAAGCGCCCATATGATGAGCAAGAGTAACCGGCTGAGCTTTCTGAAGATGTGTGAAACCCGGCATGAATGTATCAGTATTGGACTTCATGATCTCAAGTATGGACTTTAAAAGTTCATTAAGAAGTTCATCACAGGTACAGATGACGCCTCTTGTATAAAGCCTCATATCAAGTGCAACCTGATCATTACGGCTTCTTCCTGTATGGAGCCTTTTACCCGCTTCACCTACTCTTTCGGTAAGAACGGCTTCACAGAATGAATGAACATCCTCGTACTTACTTGTAATCTTAAGTTTTCCTTCGGAAACATCCCTGAAAATGCCTTTCAGTCCTTCTTCAATGGACAAAGCATCGGTTTCAGAAATGATGCCCTGCCTGCCAAGCATTCTGGCATGTGCAATGCTTCCGCAGATATCCTGAAAAAGCATCCTTTTGTCAAAGCCAATGGATGCATTAAAATCATATACTTTTTGATCTGTGGCTTTTGTGAATCTGCCACCCCATAACTGAGCCATAATAGTGTCCTTTGGATATAGTATATCTAATATATTTTCTTACAACGCATTTTCTTTGTCAACAAAAAAAAGGACTTAAAAAGTCCTTTTTTTAAGCCGGAAAGGGGACTTGAACCCCTGACCTACGCATTACGAATGCGTCGCTCTACCAACTGAGCCATTCCGGCATGCGCGTTTTTACATCTTCTG
>CAMPAP010000052.1 GCA_946631935.1 uncultured Lachnospiraceae bacterium
GCCATTATCCTGGCAGAAAGAGGAATGACCTCTCCGTGAAGTCCTTCGGGATAACCCTTGCCGTCCCATCTCTCATGGTGATAGGCAGCCATGTTCCTTGCTTCCTTCAGATAGTTCTCACCCTGGACAGTGCTTATGGCATTCTCAAGAATCTTCTTTCCCGCCGTTGTATGTGTCTTCATGATCTCGTACTCTTCGTCAGTAAGCTTACCCGGCTTATTGAGGACGGCATCGGGGATATTGATCTTACCAACATCGTGAAGAGGCGCACTCATGACAGCATCGGACTTGAACTTGGGCGTTAGTTTTTCAGAGTAATATCCTTTTCTTTCAAGTCCGTCAAGAATGATCTTTACGTATGCTGCCGTCTTCTGGACATGGGCACCTGTATCTGAGTCCCTGCTTTCAACCATATCCGCCATGGTAATGATAAGACCGCTCTGCATCTTGGCAGTGCCCTCTGCAAATCTTCTTACATCCCTGGTCTGTTCCGCCATTCCAAGGGCAAGATTACAGATGGACTGATAAAGCACTTCAGTCTCATCGCCCGTATGAATATCAAGAGAGCGGAGTTTTTTTACATTCTCATCAAGGCTCTCCTGATCGGAATCGTTAAAAAAGAGAGAATTGGCACATGCCGCGATGGAACTGATGGGATAGACGATATTCATCTCCGAGGTCCACAGTCCGTATGCAAAAACAAGGATCATGAATCCGGAAAGAATAAGAAGCGCTCTTATGACAAAATCCCTTACATAACCTGCCATATACTGAAGAGAAACATCGGCGCAGGCATAGCAGGCGCATTTTCCCGCACTGTTATACACGGGATAATAAACAGTCATGACCCATCCGCTTGTATCATCGGACTCAATGGGATCTATCATCTCCCCGGCAAAAAGAGCCGGCAGATAGGGATAAAAAGCTTCTTCGAATTCCACCACGGTTCCGGGTTCAATTGCTTCTGAATCCTCAGCATCAAGATCGAAGACGAAATGACATCCGTCCTCCTGTATCTTAACAACATAGAGATAATAAACTCCCGAAGCGCCCTCCCTTATCTTATAGAGCATATCCCGGGTCTCTTTATATCCTTCGGCATCAAATCCGTTCTCAAGATAGTCGCCTACCCTGCCACCGTCTATGATGCTTGCCGCAAACTTAGCCGCATTCCACGCATTCTGTGTCTTATCGGCTTTTTCATTGTTAAAATAAAGGCGCATGCCCACAAAGGCGATTATGAAAGAAAGTCCCACGGACACAACCATAAGGATCATGGTGATCCTGGTCCTCAAAGAAAAATGTACTTTCCGGCTGAGCTTATTGCTGGCTTCTATCTCGCTTGAAGAAAGAGGCTTCTGTTTCCAGCATCCGTCACGGATCTCTTCCTTTTTTTCCTCAGGGATATAATGCATCACAAGAACGGAAAGACCTATGGAAAAGCCCTTGTCGATAATATTTAAGATTATCAGCACAAAGATGAAAGCATATGCTTCCCCGATACCTGAAGATATGGTGATGGCATTTACAGTCTCAATAACAATGGGATAATCCGTCTTTCCCACGAAAAACCACTGTATCAGTCCGCTTGAAAGGCCGCTTATAAGCGCAATACCTATGATGAAGACTACTGCATTTGTGATCCTGTTAATGGTATATTTCCTGACATACCAGGCTGTATAGATAGCAATGAGAATATTTACAAGAACAAAGTACGGAGCGTCGGGATTGAAAAAAAGGCAAAGAGCATTGGTGCACACTGCAGTGACGATTCCGGGATAAAGACCTCCCAAAGCCGCAACAACAACGGTTCCGACAGTATCCAAATATAATGGAAGATCCAAAAGATGCTCAACAAAAGCAAGAATGACATTTAATGCGACACCACCTGCGATCAGGTATCTCCGAAGCCATGAACCACTGTTATTAACAGGCAATCTGTCTTTCAAAATCCGCCCCTCCGAATATGTATGATCTTTACACTCTTTCAGCATTAATTATAACACAACAGCAGAATTCATTACATTAATTTATGTTATAATTCGGGTTGATGAAAACCGAAAAAAACAGGGAAAAAATAACGTTTTTTATAATGACGGGCATTCTCCTTATGACCGCCCTTATATCCCTTGCCTTTATACTGATGAAAGGATCGGAAAGCGGCAGGACTACAGTCATAATATCGGAGGGAAAAGTCATCGGAAGATATGATCTTGACCTTATGGAAGGGGAAAAAAGGATCACTGTACAGCCTGAAGGAAGCCGGGGCTTTAACGAGATCCTCATAAGCAAAGAAGGGGTGTGCATTACAGATTCTGACTGCAAGGGAAAGGACTGCATAAAAACAGGAACCATCTCACATTTCGGAGAAACAATAGCATGCCTTCCCAACAGGCTCATCATCACAATAACTTCGGATGACGAATACAGCGGATATGATGCCCGGACTTACTAGTATAAGGATCATCAGAGCTTAATATGGACAAAAAAACCGTAAAAACCGCATATATTGGACTTCTTTCAGCGCTGTCTTTGGGAATATACGCTTTGGAAAGCCTGATTCCTCCCGTACTTCCCATTCCGGGTATAAAACCGGGGCTTTCTAACATCATCACTCTTTATGCCCTGCGAAAACCGGGAAAAAAAGAAGCTGCCCTCATTCTTACTGTCAGGATCCTTCTTTCAGGGCTGTTATTCGGAAACGTACTGTCTGTTTTATACTCCTTTGCGGGAGGATATGCCGCACTGTTTACAGAACTTATCTGCGACTTTTTGCTAAAAAGGAAGCACCTGTATCTGACAGGTGCTTTCGGCGGACTGTTTCATAATCTTTTCCAGCTGATCGCAGCTTTTTTCCTTATGGGCTCTGCGTATGTTTTTTCATACATGCCATATCTGGCCATATCAGGCATCATAACGGGACTTTTTACGGGCCTTGCCGCCCACTATCTGCTAAAGGTCAGGATCCCTTCGCATCCCCTTTGACTCCGGTCTTTTCTTCAAGCTCCATGAGAAGCTGCATGACGGTCCTGTTAAAAAGCGGATGTCTGTAGCCCGGAGCTATCTCGGAAAGAGGCTTTAGAACAAAATATCTGTTCTGCATATCGATATGGGGTATCTGAAGACTTCCGTCCCCGTATACAAGGTCATCATAAAAAACTATGTCTATGTCCAGAGTCCTGGGTCCCCACTTTTTCTCCCTTACTCTTCCGTGGCTTTGCTCTATACCCTGGGTAAAAACAAGAAGATCTTTGGGACTGAGAAGAGTTGATACCTCTACGGCACAGTTAAGGAAATTAGGCTGCTCTTCATATCCGTAGGGAAGGGTCTCAGAGATGGAACTTACTCTTATGACATTGGTTGAGTTTTCGGCATCAAGTTCTTCAAGGGCTTTTCTTAAATGATCCTCCCTGTCATCCATATTCGATCCGAGACTTAAAAGTGCCCTGTGACGGGTCATCTTCTTGGTAACTGAGACATAATCAAAGGGAAGAGGTATGGGAGCATTTGGCTTTTTTATCTCTATCACCACGGATTCTATAAGAGGATACTTAAGAAGTATATCCTTGCACAGCTCCTCAACCGCTGTCTCAAGAAGCTTAAATGTATTGTTAGTAAGGAAATCAGAGATGTGGGTGCACATCTGGCTGTAGTCGGTGGTAAGTACAAGCTCGTCCAAAACCGCTGCAGAGGATATATCCTCATACGCATCAACGCATACAAGAAAATCCTGGCCCTTCTCCGTCTCTTCGGGATATACGCCGTGACGGGCAAAGATCTTAAGATCTCTTATTCTTATAACCGAATAATCCTTGTCACCTGCCATGCATTACCGCCTCCGTCATACGCAAAGCATCATGATTCATTTTAACATTGTGGACTCTTATGAACATCACACCGGCTTCAGCACACATGACAGATACGGCAGCTGTTGCGGCATCGGCATCCTTTGGCTCGATACCAAGGGATCTGCATATGACAGATTTTCTGCTGACACCCATAAGCACCGGATATCCCATTGATACGAACTGATCCATATTTCCTATGATCTTAAGGTTCTGTTCATAGGTCTTTCCAAAGCCCACACCGGGATCGACTATGATCCTGTCACTGCGGACTCCGGCTTCAAGGGCTATCCTTACGGATTCACCCAGTTCTCTTGCTATGTCATTTATCAGGTCACCGTAAAAAGTATCGTCACTGTTATGAGTCAGGATACACATGGCACTGTATTCCGCACAGACCTTTGCCATCATGGGATCCTGTCTGAATCCCCATATATCATTGATGATATCGGCTCCCGCATCAAGAGCTCTTCTTGCCACCTCCGACTTGTATGTATCGACGGAAACGGGAACGTTAAAATATTTTCTGATCTCCCTGATGACGGGTACTACTCTTCCCAGCTCTTCTTTTTCTTCCGTGGGTGTGGCGCCGGGTCTTGTTGACTCTCCGCCCACATCTATTATGTCCGCCCCCTCTGAGACCATTTCCTCAACATGTCTCAGGGCTGCATCGATATTATTAAATTTTCCGCCGTCAGAAAATGAATCAGGGGTGACATTAAGCACCCCCATGATAAATGTTTTCTTATCCCCGGCAAAATTCGAAATGTCCATAAATACGCTCCGAACCGGATCTTACTGCTGAATATAAGATCATCCGTTAATTAGTAAATCCATATACCTGCCTTCAAGTGCCGGATCTTCCTTAAAGACTCCTCTTGAAGCCACGGTCAGGGTCCTGCTTCCGGGCTTTTTTACTCCTCTCATGGTCATGCAGGTATGCTCTGCTTCCAAAACAACAAGCACTCCCTTAGGTGTAAGAGTCTCCATAATGGCATCTGCGATCTGACGAGTCATATTCTCCTGGATCTGAAGCCTTCTTGCATAGATCTCAACACACCTTGCAAGCTTGGAAAGTCCCACAACCCTGCCGTCCGGGATATATGCGATATGCGCCTTTCCGAAAAAAGGAAGCATGTGATGTTCACACATGGAATAGAATGTTATATCCTTCTCGATGACCGGAGTGTTCTCGGAAACAGTAAAAAATGTACTCAGAACACCGGCAGGGTCCATATCATACCCTTCCATGATCTCTTCATACATACGTGCGATCCTTTCGGGAGTCATCAAAAGCCCCTCCCTGTCAGGATCTTCTCCTATAGCTTCTATGATAAGCCTTGCGGCCTCTTTTATCTTATTCTGGTCAGTCATTTCAAAATCAGGTCAATTCAATGCATCATCAATATCACCGATCTCTCCGGATCCGATATCGAGCATATTGACAGTACGTCTCTTGAGCCTTGCCTCCTCTGATGTCTTAAGAAGATAATTCTTGATAGACTCGGAATGTCTGATATGGAGAAGGGTAAGCTCCTTATCCGTGGTATCTCCCGTATAGCATCTGATGGTTCCAAGTCCCAGGATCCTCTCAAGAAGAGATCTCTCAAGCTTTACATCAACGATCTTGTACATATAGCAGTCATTCTGAACGAGCTTGAAAAAACCGGACTTTACATTAAGCATATCTTCCTTCATGCGGTATACAGTAAAGGTCCAGGGAAGTCCGAAAAAGAGAAGACGCTTTCTTTCCACATATTCATATTCTTCATTCTTAGCCATAAGATACCTCCCATAATCCGTCGCAACCGCGACATTAATATAACGTACATTTTAGCAGATTACATAAAGCTTTTCCATTAAAACGGAACAATTCTTTGTCATATCTTTTTTAAGATGAAAATATGTTGTAAAATCAGTTTATATTCACGGAGAAAGCAAATGATACATGTGATAATCAATACATCCTCAGGTTCCGAAAAGGGATGTAACAGCGAAAAGATAATAAAAAACTACCTGTCAGATGCAGGTGAGGAATACCGTTTCTACCGCACCGGAAAAGCCGGTGATATAGCTGATTTTGCCCGTAGCATAACAAAAGGATCGGATAAGATGACCCATATCATGCTTGCAGGGGGAGACGGCTCCATTAATGAACTGCTTTCGGGGATAGAGGATACAAGAAAAACCGTTCTGAGCATCATCCCGACAGGCTCCGGAAATGATTTCGCAAGAGCCGTGAAGATCCCTCACGATATAAAAAAGGCTCTGGATATCGCCGTAAGAAGAAAAAGGACCAAGGCTATTGACCTTGGGGAAGTAAGATATGAAAACGGCGAAACAAGAAAATTCCTGATCAGCGCAGGCATCGGATTTGACGCAGCGGTATGCGAAGAAGCACTGAATTCGGAAACCAAGAAAAAACTGAACAAAATCGGACTCGGAAGACTCAGCTACGGAGTCATAGCTCTCAGACAGATCTTCGGAGCTCTCAGGCCCGACGGATATATTTCCTTTGACGGCGGCGAAAAGATCAGGATAAAAAGGATACTTTTTGCCGCATTCATGAACGAACCCTTTGAAGGAGGGGGATTCCGCTTTGCTCCAAACGCTTCACATTCTGACGGAAAGCTTGATATCTGCCTTGCTGACAGGATATCCGGATTTAAGTTCTTTATAGCTCTTCCTTTTGGCCTTACAGGAAAGCATTTCATCTTCAAAAACGTTAACGAATACCACGCAGAGAAGATAAACATACATCTATGCTATCCTTTATGGGTCCACACGGACGGGGAAGTATCAAAACAGGCTGAAGACCTGGAGATAAGGGCATTAAAGTCTGCAATTAATATCACTCTTCCGTAAGCATCAGGATCCCGCATCACTCAAATCCAAGATAGCTCCAGTTTCTAACGTCGTATGGTGATCCGGATACGGTGTACCAGTATCCGGGATTGAATTTATTTCCGTTATTGGCATATACATTGAGTTCTTCCGAAGCAAATATCTTCATCTGATCTTCTGTTTTTTCATGTCCGTCAAGAGGATTTCCCGTAAAAGGATTTACCGCTTTTTCAACGACGCCGCCTCCGGTTACAAGTGCCGGAGTATCTGCATTTGTCATGAATTCATCCGACATGTTAAAACCGTGTGAATCAAAATCCTTGTACATAAGTATGGGCACAAACCACTCAAGTGAGGTCGCATAGGGAGCTTCACCGAATCCGAAGCCGTCAAACCAGCCCTCATATGTTCCGTGATCCGAAACTATCACAATCCTTGTATTGTCATATACTCCCTGCTCTTTCAGATAATCAAGCCATTCTCCCAGTCTGAGATATCCGGCCATATTCGCATGATAATAAGCCACACGCTCAAAATTATCCATGTTCATCCTGATACCGTTTAAGGTATAAAGATTTTCGTTAAACAGCCCTCTGTTATCAACGCTTACCGCAGGCTTATAATCCGGAAGCTGGCAGATATTGGCATCATGAGGTGTGCAGTTATAGAACATCAGAAATTCCGGCCTGTCCTCTTCCACTATATCAGTGTAATTTTCCATATTATCAAGCGCCGAGTACCATGTGGTGAAATGGGCATTGAACCCGTCCGCTGTGAGATAATCATCACTATTTTGTTCACCGTATTCGGCAACGTCCTGAACAAGATTCATCTCTCTTAAAAGCTCCTTTGTCTGGGACGCCTTGAATTCATAATTATAATTTCCGCCGTTGTAGATGAGTCCCTGGAGGAACAAAGGAACAGTCTTCATACCGCCGAAATAGAAGAAATTTCTCTTTCTGCTTTTTTCGGTATCATCCCTGACATCATCCGAAAATGAATTAAACTTTCCCTGGGAGATGTATTTGTTTATCTCGGGATGATCATCATAGATACTCAGGTCCGGAGGAAGAAGCTGGTATCCGGCATAGGGGGGATCAAAAACAGTGACACCGTATCCGTTTTCTGAAAAAAGCACCGGAAGAACACGCAGCGCCTCATCATGTTTATCAACAAGAAGTTCACTGTCGCGTTTATTCATCTCTGCAGGAGTATATTCATATCCTCCGTAGACAGCAGGCATTCCGAAGTTGGTATACTTTCCGAAAGAGATAGTGTCATGATAATAAGTAAAGCCGTCATATGTCTCCATAAGATCAGGTCTTTCATTCAGAATATAAGGCATAAGGGTTCCCACCGCCTTATCAAGGACAACCACAACAACATTTTTTCCGGTTTTTGAAAGAGTGATCCTGGGCATCAGATCATATGCATCGGAGGAAGCATAAAGTGAAAGATATGTATCATAACCCTTCGTGGTGTTGTATATGTTGATGCCTGAGATGCATATAAGAGCGGCACATCCTGCCATTGCAAGGACCTGTAAAAACGCGGCTCTGAACCTGTACAGGATAATGACGGCAGCTGCCGAAATTGTCATAAGCATAATATTTATGAGTATCTGCCGGTTAGCGAAAACGGGCGGGTTATCGTATTTAAGATCCGCAGAC
>CAMPAP010000053.1 GCA_946631935.1 uncultured Lachnospiraceae bacterium
CTCAGCAGGATAGAGCGACCGCCTCCTAAGCGGTAGGTCGGAGGTTCGAATCCTCTCGCGGACGCGAATGATATAAGAATACCCGGGAAAATCCCGGGTATTCTTATATTGTTCGAGTCCGATTCGGCCTCGAACAAGGTTCGTATCTCGTCAGGCTGGCGCCTGACTCGGTCGGCGCAGGACTATCGTCCGCAGGACGATATGCGCCCTCTCGCGGACGCGAATGGCAAAAACCCGGAGGTTCGGTCTCCGCTTCGCTCCGGTCGGCGCAGGACTATCGTCCACAGGACGAAAGCATTACGCGAAGCGTTATGCCAGCGCCCATTTCGCGGACGCAGCCCTATATACTCTCTTTATTGAACAATCAGTAATGAGGGTATTTTTTTTATCCTTTTTTGAATCTGTGAGCCTGATTAAGGTTTTTGCCGGGAAAGGTTTATGAAAATGAGCTTTTATTATGATAGTGTCTGATATAGTATAATAAAATAAGGAGCATGGAAAAAGAAAAAAGGATTCGGAAAAAGGGGGGGAAATGACGGAATTGGAAGAAAATATAAATACAAAAAATGACGGAAAAAGAAAGAAGATCATTGCAGGTATTGTGATAGGAGTAGCAGCGGGTGTTATCGTCATTACCGTTCTTTTATGTGTTTTTATAGGATTATTTTTATTCGGAGGTCCCGAAGAAAGGACTGAAGGCGCTGATAAATATCAGGAAACCATGTACAAATATACACAGGAAGTGACGGGTAAGGTCCACACAGGTTTTTACTGTTTTCCCGAAAGTATTCCTGAAAGTGCATTTACAGGCGGGAAGGAACCGGTTTTTTATTTTTCATACAGGGATACCTGGGATGATCCGACCTGCGAAGTATATTTAGAGTGCGAGTATTCAAATGAGGATTATGAAAAGGAACTGGAAAGATTAAAAGGAAAAGTTCCTTCATCTCCGGATGATCCCAAAATGGATGAATATTTAAAGTATGAAGAAAGCGGCAGGTTTATCCATCCTGTTTATATTGCCATAGACAGAAACAACTATTCTTATGAATATGCCATGGATCTTGGGAATAAAAGGATCGCTTATATTTATACATCCTTCATGGCGAAAGAAAGTGAACTAAAGAAAATCCCCCATGAATATCTGCCGGATGATTATGATAAGTCTCTGTCGGATGTGAAATTTGGAGAAGGTTTCAATGTTTATATAACCGAAAGAGATGCCGGGTTAGGGGCAATAGCATTTGATTATGACAGATAAGAGGGTACCATTTTTGTTATCCTTTTGAATCCCTGTATTTTTTCGGAGTGATCCCATATTCTGCTTTGAAGCACCGTATCAGATGGCTTGCATCCAAAAAGCCGGTTTCCTGGCTTACTGAGCTTATCTGGGAAGACATTAAAGAGTCGTAAGCAGATCATAGGAGCATCGAAGGAAAAAACTGAAGAGTTCATGAGGGAACACGGAAACGTAAAAATAGCCAAAAACGCCTTTAATGTTTAATGATTTTGACGTTAGCGGTTTGAACCGGAAAGTATTATTATGTAATTAAACAAGGGGAAAATTCAATCCAGGAGGAAAACAAAATGCAAATGATTTCAGTTCACAGTGAGGAATTCAAAAGGTACGGAAGTGTTCTTACAGGGTATGATGTAGCCCCCTTGTTGGATGCAATGGAGAAGATCGATCTTCCCGCAGAGGGTGTTGCTTATGAGCCTGCCATAGACAGTCTTGAAGCATGCAAAGATCTTCATAAGGATTTTGAAGACAGGGCATACGGCGGAATGCCTGTTCAGATCGGAATGTGCTGGGGAAGAAACACCAAACTCAACTGCCTTGAGTATCACCGCGGATGTGAGCTTAATATCGGAACCTCTTCTTTTGTTCTGCTTCTTGCAAAGCTTGACGACATCAAGGATGGAAAACTTGATACATCCAAGGTAAAAGCATTTGTTGCGGATAAGGGTGATGTTGTTCTCGTATATGAAGATACTCTTCACTATGCTCCCTGCAACGGAGAGGGAAACAGCGATTTCAGAGTATGTGTTGTACTTCCGAAGGGAACAAATACCGACAAACCTGCTCTTAAGGAAGGAAATGATGAGGACAAGCTTCTCTGGGCACGTAACAAATGGCTCATTGCTCATCCTGAGAGCAGCGAAGCAGCATCAGGTGCATACGTCGGACTTACCGGAAAAAATCTTGATATAGCAGTTGACTGACGGATACTCATCCGGATATCAAAAGAGGCATTTTAGTTTCAGTTTTGGCTGACCGAAATGCCTCTTTTTTCGTGAGATGATTTTTTCATACTCCATATAATATTGTCATTTACAATATTATTAATGGATATATTTAAAATTAAGAAAGCAAAAAAGGAATCAACACTGTTTGAATAACACGTTCTGAAAAATTTATATCATAAAGAATGTATATTACATATTACAAAGATCCCGGACCCGGTCAGTTAAAGATCATAAAGCCGAAAAGAAACCGGAATAAAATCAATAATTAAATTAAATCAGATCAAGTTAATGTTTCGGATTAAAACATTTGAATAATACGATAAACAGCGTGTTTTACACAGTTTCCCGGAATCATAGTTTAAAATCCATCAAATTAATATATTAAATTTACTCTTGATTATTATATATGTTAGTGTTAATCTATCCTCATGATCAATCAGATATGGCATAACATCAATGCCAAAAAGGAGTAAAAAATGAGTAAGATCAATATCAGCGAAAAATACAGACCAACATATCATATGCCCCCTGTACTTAATCACAACTGGGTGGAAAAGGACAGGATAACAAAAGCACCTATATGGTGCAGTGTGGACTTAAGGGACGGAAACCAGGCACTGATCGATCCCATGAGTCTTGAAGTAAAGCTTGAGTTTTTTAAGCTGCTGGTGGATGTGGGATTCAAAGAGATAGAAGTGGGATTTCCCGCATCATCCGATACGGAGTTTGAATTCATCAGGGCGCTGATAGAGAAGAATATGATCCCGGATGATGTGACGATCCAGGTACTTACCCAGGCAAGGGAGCATATCATACGCAAGACTTTCGATGCGGTAAAGGGGTGTCCCAAAGCCATCGTCCATCTGTATAATTCAACATCCGTCGAGCAGAGGGAGCAGGTATTCAAAAAAGAAAAATCGGAGATCAAAAAGCTTGCGGTTGACGGTGCGGAGCTTTTAAAGAAACTTGCCGACGAGACGGACGGCAATTTTATGTTTGAGTACAGCCCCGAGAGTTTTTCACAGACAGAGCCCGAGTTTGCGCTTGAGGTCTGCAATGCGGTGCTTGATGTATGGAAGCCCACTCCCGAAAAGAAGGCTATCATCAACCTTCCTTCCACGGTACAGGTTGCCATGCCTCATGTATTTGCGGATCAGATCGAATATATGTCCGATAACATGAAGTACCGTGACGGGGTTGTGCTGTCAGTTCACCCCCACAACGACAGGGGTACGGGTGTTGCCGATGCTGAGCTGGGAGTGCTTGCGGGTGCCGACAGAGTTGAAGGAACTCTTTTCGGAAACGGAGAAAGAACCGGAAATGTGGATCTTGTCACAGTGGCTCTTAATATGACCACCCACGGTGTTGACAGCGGACTTGATTTTTCAAATATCATGAAGATCAGGCAGGCTTATGAGAAATATACAAATATGAAAGTCCATGAAAGGACCCCTTACGGAGGAGATCTTGTATTTACGGCTTTCTCCGGTTCCCATCAGGATGCCATAAGCAAGGGAATGAATTACCGCGCAGAGGGAAAGACCGGAAAACGCTGGGATATCCCTTATATCCCCATCGACCCCACGGATATCGGAAGGGAGTACGAATCGGATGTTATCCGTATCAATTCCACCTCGGGAAAAGGAGGAGTTGCATTTGTACTCAAGCAGCAGTTTGGATTCAGTCTGCCTGCTGATATGAAAGAGGAAGTCGGCTATCTGATGAAGGGCGTGTCCGACAGAAGGCACAAGGAACTTAAGCCCGACGAGATCTTTTCTGTTTTTGAAGATGTATATATCACGAGCAGACCTGTTTTTGACGTAACGGAAGTTCATTATAAGCAGCTTCCCGGTGTCGGAATAGAAAGCACTGTCAGTTTTAAAGACAAGAACAGTGAGATGAATGTCATCACCATAGGAAACGGAAGGCTTGACTCGGTAAGTAATGCGATCAAGCTGTATCTGGGAGTGGATTATGAGCTTACCGGATATGAGGAGCATGCGATCTCAAGGACCAGTTCATCAAAGGCTGCGGCTTATGTAAGTGTCGTATCCGAGGGAAAGACTTACTGGGGTGTCGGTGTTGACGAAGATATCATCAAGGCTTCCAATGCCGCGCTTGTGAGCTGTGTAAATAAGGTGGCTTCCGATCAGCATATAAGCAAGGCGCGTGAGGACAGGCTTGTTGACATACTCAGCTATATCCAGAGAAATTATGTGGATGTTACTCTTGACGGCATCGCGGACGAGTTCCACTTATCAAGACCTTATCTTTCGAAGTACATCAAGGAAAAATCGGGAGAGACCTTCCAGGATGTGCTTAAGATCGAGAGGCTGAAGCGTGCCAAGAGCCTTTTGAAGGATACCGGCAAGAGCATTGAGACCATTGCGGGTGAGATCGGCTATGAAAATGTTGAGCATTTCAACAGGCTTTTCAAAAAGACATACGGCTGTACTCCCGTGCAGTACAGGAAGAATCAGGACAGATAAATGAAGGGCTGGCTGATAGTCAATTC
>CAMPAP010000054.1 GCA_946631935.1 uncultured Lachnospiraceae bacterium
GGAGTATCCATCCGATGCCGTGGCGATCTATGCATGGCTGGCGTGGCTTGAAAATAACGGAAAGCTGGATCCATCAGCACCCGTAATATGGAATTATTCTTGGTAGGCAAGAGGATGAATATAGAGATAGACGGATACAATATTGCATATGACATTTCCGGAGAAGGAGAAAAAACCGCTGTCATGCTCCAGGGATGGGGGACGCATTTCGGGATTTATGATTCGGTAGCTGCCGCACTTCCCGAGGATTACAGGTTTATTAGATTTGACTTTCCCGGTTTTGGCGGAAGCGATGAACCAAGGGAAGTCTGGGGAGTGGATGAGTATGCTGATTTTTTCTTAAGGCTGATGGAAAAGCTTGAGGTAAAGGAAGCGCTCCTTTTGGGACATTCATACGGAGGAAGGGTCATCATAAAGCTTGCTTCAAGAAAGGAACTCCCTTTTAAGATAGAGAGGATCGTCCTTATAGACAGTGCGGGAATCATGCCCAAAAAGACATTCAAAAAACAGGTAAAGGTAAGGACCTATAAGATCCTTAAAGCGTTGTTTTCACTGAAATTCATACATTTCCTTTTTCCCGAGATCATTGATGACTGGAAGAGCAGACAGGGATCTGAGGATTACAGAAATGCTTCTCCCATGATGAAAAAGGTCCTTGTAAAGTCGGTAAACGAAGATCTCACCCATCTTCTTCCTCTGATCTCTCAGGAGACACTTCTCATATGGGGAGACAAGGATACGGCAACGCCTCTTTCCGACGCTAAAATAATGGAGAGCAAAATACCGGGCAGCGGCCTGGCAGTTATAAGCGGTACGGGACACTATTCATTCCTTGAAAATCCCGTCGTATTCAGAAATATTATGAAAGCCTTTTTGGCATAGGAGAAGCCCGGAATGATCATCAGGATTATAATAGCATGCTTACTCGCTCTTCCGGCATTATTCCTGACGGCAAGATACAATCTGCACATGTATCAGCTCAACGGATACAAAAACGGTGAGCATTTAAGCTGGCTTGTGAAAAAGATCAGACAGCAATGGATACTGCTTTTTGCCCTTGCCCTTGGAATAGCACGGATATTTTTTGATTATCTGGCTCTGGATATAGTCATTTATATGACCCTGGGCCTTATCTGTCTTGTATATAATGCAATGCGCCGCATGAAGGCGAAAAAAAAGCTTGTATATACCGCCAGAGTAAAAAGACAGATAGTCACGGGCCTTACAGTATTCGCAGCTTTGGCTGTGCTTTTATGCCTCTTTTTCGGGATCGGATACCTCATACCTTACTGTGTGATAATGGTAGGGATCCAGGAGGTTTATGTTGTTGTCACGGGAGTGATAAACATACCTCTTGAAAAGATGATAAACAGGTATTATATAAACGACGCAAAAAGGCTGCTTAAAAAAAGTAAGGATCTTAAGATCATAGGAATAACCGGAAGTTACGGAAAGACCAGCGTTAAGTTTTACCTGCAGACTCTGTTAAGGGAAAAATACAGCGTGCTGGTTACTCCCGAAAGCTATAATACTCCCATGGGTATCGTAAAGACCATCAGGGGAAGCCTTAAACCCACTCATGAGATATTTGTCTGTGAGATGGGTGCAAGACATGTGGGGGATATCAAGGAGGATTGCGATATAGTTCATCCCCATATGGGCGTGATAACCTCCATCGGCCCCCAGCATCTTGAGACATTTCACAGTATTGAAAATATAAAGAAAACGAAATTTGAGCTTGCGGACGCCCTGCCTGAGGGAGGCGCTCTTTTCCTTAACGGCGATAATGAATATATCATGGACAAGGCAAAAGAGTATGAAAACAAGGTTTTCTACTTCGCAGGAGGAGAAGGCAGCGGATACAGAGCCGGAGACATAAAGCTTTCCCAGTTTGGAACCGAGTTCACGGTCACGGCTCCGGGCGGCGAGAAGGAAGTGTTCCGCATGAAGCTGATCGGCGGACATAATGTGGCGAATGTACTGGGAGCCATTGCGGTTGCCCATTATCTGGGCATACCTTTAAGCGACCTGAAGATACCCGTCAGACAGTTAGAGCCCGTGGAACACCGTATGCAGATGCGGACAAGCGGTATGGTGACCATCATAGATGATGCTTACAATTCAAACCCTGTTGGGTCGAAAGCGGCTCTTGATACCCTTTCGATGTTTGACGGCACCAAGATCCTTATCACCCCGGGTATGGTTGAACTGGGAGAAAAGGAGTCCGAATATAATTTCAAGTTCGGCACCTACGCGGCAGAGTGCTGCGATCACATTCTCCTTGTTGGGAAAAAGAGAGCCGAAGACATTAAAAACGGAGTACTCAGCAGGGATTTTCCCGAGGAAAAATGCATTGTTTTTGAGAAGGTGGAGGATGCTTTAAGCTTTGCTTATTCCATCAAGTCACAGACAAACAAGTATATACTTTTGGAAAACGATCTGCCTGATAATTATTGATCAAGTGAGGAATGTAAAATGAAACTGAATGTAGCTTTTGTTTTTGGAGGAAAGAGTGTTGAACACGAGGTGTCCGTAATTTCCGCCATACAGGCCATAATGAACATGGATACGGAAAAATATGATGTTACACCTGTATATATGACAAAGAAAAATGAGATGTATGTGGGAGAAGATATAGGAAAGATCGAATCCTACAAAAACATCGATGAACTTCTGAAAAAGTCCAAAAGGGTGATAATGGTGAATGAGGGTGATGATGTAAAGCTGATGGAATACCCTCAGAAGAAGATAGGAAAAAGCCTTTCCATAAAGATCGATCTGGTATTTCCTGTGGTTCACGGCACCAATGTGGAAGACGGAGCGCTTCAGGGATATTTCAAAACAATAGGGATTCCCTTTGTGGGCTGCGATGTGACTGCATCCGCCATAGGCATGGACAAGTATATAATGAAACAGGTTTTGAAAAATGTGGGAATACCTGTACTTGATGCAAAGCTGTACACCCTGAACGATTATAAAGAGATCGAGAACATGCTGGATGATATCGAGAAGGTGTTCGGTTATCCCGTGATAGTAAAGCCTGTTAATTTAGGATCCAGCGTAGGTATCAGCGTGGCATCCGACAGAGTAAAGCTGGTATCCTCCATCGATGATGCCTTCAGATATTCAACAAAAGTTCTTATAGAGCATGCCATCAGTGATCTCCGCGAGATCAACTGCTCCGTTCTTGGAGATGAGCTTGAAGCTGAGGCTTCCGAGTGCGAAGAGCCTCTTCACACAAAGGACATTTTAAGCTATGAAGATAAGTATGTGAGGAATGCAAAATCAGGCGGCTCCAAAGGAATGGGCTCAAAGGGCATGGCAAGCGTTGCCAGAAAGATACCCGCCGATCTGTCAAAAGAGGAGAGGGAAAGAGTCAGAGACCTTGCGGTCAGATCTTTTAAGGCCCTTGGATGTAACGGAGTATCAAGGATCGATTTTATGATCGACAACGAAACGGGAGAGCTTTATTTCAATGAGATAAATACAATTCCCGGATCTCTGGCGTTCTATCTATGGGAGCCTCTTGGAGTACCTTATAAGGAGCTTCTTGACAGAATGATACAGCTGGCTCTTAAGAGAGTTAGGACAGAAGATAATCTTACATTTACCTTTAATACCAATATTTTGAATTCTGCCGAGCTCGGCGGGACTAAAGGAAGCAAGGTCTGATGAAAAAGATAGTTCACTGTGACCTCCCCGGGGAATATCATGAAAATGCATTTGCTGACGAACCAATGGTTATAATAAGACCCGGTGACAGGATCCTTGTAGAAATGCAGTATCCCATCCTGAAAATGAAAAATGCGGTCAGTACCTGTTACATGAGAGAGGAAGCGGCCAAGAGGCTCATCAGGGCTTCAAAACTTCTTCCGGGGGGCTTGAAGCTTAAGATCTGGGACGCATGGAGACCGTTTTCACTTCAGGAAGAACTGTATATAAAATACAGAAAAGAAATAATATCATCACATGATCTTGATGAAAATGATCCCCTTACCGAAAAGATAGTCCGCGGTTTTGTTTCTCTTCCAAATGATGATCCGGAGAATCCTCCCGTTCATACGACAGGGGGCGCGGTGGACCTTACGCTTTGCGATGAAAACGGCAGGGATCTTGATATGGGGACCTGTTTTGATTCATTTTCAGAAACTACCCATATCGATTATTTTGAGAAAAACGAAAAGACTGAGGCAGGCAGAGATCTCAAGACAGGTACAGATCTTACTGAGAAAAAAGAACATGAGATCAGAGAAAACAGGCGGATATTATATCAGGTTATGACCGATTCGGGATTCACGAATCTTCCCTCGGAATGGTGGCATTATGATTATGGGGATAAATTTTGGGGATATTACAATAAAATGAAAACTCTATATAAAGGAGTATTCTGGGAGGGTCTTTTATGAAAAAGGGGAAAAAAGACAGTAACAAAAAGATAATAATCCAGTCCACGACCATACTTATCCTTTTTGCACTTATACTGGTGATCGGCGGTTACATTTTTTTGAAGGTAAAATATGGATACGAACCAAAAGACCTTCTCCTGGATATAGTCGGGAATCTTATAGGTGTTCTTGCGGCTTTTGTTTTATTTGATATCCTTTACAATACTCTGACCCAGGAGGCTATTTCAAAGGAGACATCCCAGCATATAACAAAAACTCTGATGGGCGATCCGGAGACCATGGACGCCTTCAGTGACGACGATAAAAAACAGTTCATGAGATCGACCTTAAGATCCATCGTAAAAGATGAAATGGTCGTTGATATGCTGATGAACAATGTAAATAATTATGTTGACGGGATAAATGTATTAAGGATCAGAAACAGCTTTGACTATAATATCACCGCTGCAACTTCCCTCTCCGATTCCTGCAGACTTCTTCCCGGACATGATAATTATTTCTATGTACAGGAAGTGCTGAATTATGAGATAAAATGCGTTGCGAAAGAGCACTCGAAACTTAGATCCAAAACTGTAATGTTTGGATTTGCTTTTGACAAATTCAGTCTGGATAAAGGACTCTTGGAAAGAGGAAACAATGATTTCGACGATTGTATCTTTAATGAGGCTCTTGACATAACGAAAGAGGACATTGCATTTTTCAGAAATCTCTCTAATTCCCGAGAAGAGCTTAAAAAGGTTTTTCAGGAGATGTTCACGCCTACGCTGAAAATAGACAATGGTTATGGTGAGCTGACGGATGTAGAGGTAAGAAATACCGGAATAATCGTTAAATATAATGTTGAGTATGATACAAGCCTTCTTGATCATACTGTTCGCATAATCTTCCATATGCCTAAAAAGTGGGGGACTCTCTTTGAGATCACTCTTGTGGATCCAACCAGATCTCCGAGGATCATTTTTGATTTTGATCCGGACAATATGGAAGTCACAATGTATTCATACCTCAATAAGGGAGATGAATCCAATGGCGGTGCTTATGAGGAAAGAAACGGAATTTACGATATCTCGATAAACGATGAGTGGATCTATCCTAAGAGCGGTATCGTATTTATGGTCAACAAAAAGAAAAAGTGATCCGAAGGAGTTTGATCGTTTGAGTTTATATTTTGAGCTTTTATCGTTTCAAAAACTCCGCGTATTCCGCTTTATTGTTAATATAGGTTTTCTGGATAATGTCCCTGGTCATGTCGGGGACATTTTTTAATTCCTCTTTGGAGAGTTCCTTGGTGTAAATGGGCTCGCCGTATTCGATGACCATGTTATGCCCCTGCATCCAGGGGAAATGATCCTCCCAGATCCTTCCTCCGCCGATTATGGTGACAGGCACGATGGGACAGCCGGTTTTCGTGGCGATCTTAAAGGAACCTGCGTGGAAGGGGAGAAGCTCGTCGCTCTCCGCATCCCGGTTTCTGGTGCCCTCGGGGAAGATGCA
>CAMPAP010000055.1 GCA_946631935.1 uncultured Lachnospiraceae bacterium
CGTGATACATACAGAATGCTTTATGAAAAAGGTGTTTTTATGCAGCAAAAACCCTTTGCCGCGGGCCTTCGTGTCATGCATCCCCAGAAGCTTATAGATAAAGCCCAGTACGGTGATGCTTTATATGCCAAATACCTTGGGGCTGCACCCTATAAGCTTACGGCTGAATTTGAAGGAAGAGGAATATTTTCTTTTTGCATGTGTCCCGGAGGTTATGTTGTAAATTCGTCTTCAGAGA
Source organism: uncultured Lachnospiraceae bacterium (assembly GCA_946631935.1). GTDB lineage: Bacteria > Bacillota > Clostridia > Lachnospirales > Lachnospiraceae > AC2028. The sequence continues at coordinate 239 of CAMPAP010000055.1, forward strand.
ATGGACGGACTGTTGTAAACGGCATGAGTGATCACGGAAGGGATTCCGGTTTTGCAAATTCGGCGATAGTTGTCAGTATTCCGGTATCCGATTACCCGGGAGATGATCCTTTAGCAGGTATCAGCTTCCAGGAAGAACTTGAAAAAAGAGCTTTTGAACTTGCAAAGGGTAAGATACCGGTTCAAAGATATGGTGATTTTAAATCTGTTTACGGTTTTGGCGAACCCTTTAAATGCAGGGATGAAAGCTTTGAAGGATTTGATCCTGATGAAGGCGTAAAAGGAGAATTTGAATATAAGGATCTGACCGGTATTTTCAAAGAAAATATCAACAGGATATTTATTAACGGAATGGAAAGATTCGGGCAGATCATAACAGGTTTTAATGATGACAGAGTACTGCTTGCGGGGGGTGAATCAAGAACTTCTTCGCCTGTAAGGATAACAAGGGATGATTTGATGAATTCCAATATATCCGGTCTTATGCCCATAGGTGAAGGTGCAGGATATGCAGGCGGCATCACTTCTGCTGCAATTGACGGCATAAAAGCCGCAGAACAGATCATCGGAAGATACAAGCCTTTTAACTGAGTTTTTTATCTTTTTATGAGGGGATCATTTTATGGCTTCATGGATTATTGTAGTTGATGATGATGTGACAAATCTGAAAATGGCCGGTCAGATATTGTCAAAAAATAATATGAGAGTCACTGCTCTTAAATCCGGCAGAGCTCTTTTGGATTATGTGCGTTCAAATTCCGCACCTGATCTTATTCTTCTCGATATCATGATGCCGGATATGGACGGTTTCGAGACATATGAAAGCTTCAGAAAACTTGAAGCAGAACTTTCTCTTTCCACAACTCCCATAGTATTTCTTACTGCGGATGAAGATAAATCCAGTGAAAGCAAAGGCTTTGAGATGGGTGTTTCCGACTTTATCAGAAAGCCCTTTGATCCGGATGTTCTTGTCAGAAGAGTTAATAATATCGTCAGTACCCACGGCCAGATGCTTAAATTCGAAAAAGAAGCAACTGTTGACAAACTTACGGGTTTTTACAACAAATATAATGCCAATGAGCAGATAGAAAAATTATGTGCTGTTAAAGAAGGAGCCCTTATCATTGCCGATCTTGATTCCTTTAAGCTGGTCAATGATATTTTCGGACATGATATGGGAGATAAGATCCTCTCGTCTTTCTCAGGGATCCTTAAAAACAGGATGACCTTTGATGCGGTCTTTGGAAGGATCGGCGGAGATGAATTTCTTCTTTTTGCGGATGGCATGACTAATGTTGATGACATAGCTGAATTTTCAAAAAATGTAAATGCCGATCTTGTAAGCGTTGCAAAATCGCTTATGGGTGAGGATATGAGGATTCCCCTTGGAACATCCCTTGGTGTTGTATTCGTCCCGGAATTCGGAACTGATTTTAACAAGCTTTTCAATTTTGCAGACCGTGCACTTTATAAAGTAAAAAATGACGGAAAACACGGATTTGCGGTTTATTCGGAGAATGTTGCCGAAACTGATTTTCCTGATGATATATCCCTTGATAAGCTTACTTCAATACTCGAGGAGAGAAATATCCCGCAAAATGCCATCTGGATGGGAAAGGATGCATTCGGTAATGTTTACCGTTATATGATCCGCTATATGGACAGGTACCGCGGCACCGCATATAAGATGCTTTTTACGGCTCATTTTGTTCCAAAGGATCTTTCGGAATCCGAGAAGGAAAAGATAATGGTGAGCCTCAGGGAACTGCTTCAGGAATCTCTCAGAAACAGTGATATCCTCATGCAGATAGGAGACTGCCACTTTTTCCTTATGCTTCCTGAGATCAGTGATTATAACGCAGACCGTGTCACTGACCGCGTTATGCATGCATGGGAAAACAATCAGTATTCTTCTTTAGTAAAACTCAAGGTGGAAACCCAGAGTACGACCCCTGAAGCCCATGAAGGCGTCACATACAGGAATAATGATGAAAATGTCATATATGTTGCAAGTGACGATCCCGAAGAACTTGGGATGATCTCCGGAGTCCTTATGAATAAAGGATATTCCGTTAATGCTTTTTCAAACGGTGATGAACTTCTTTCTTACATGAGTGAAAATATTCCCGATCTGATCATCATAAAGGGACATATGAGCGGGCTTTCCGGTTTTGACACCATTGTTGAGATAAAGAAAAAGGGCGGCGCAATGCGCCATATACCCATTGTTCTTATCTCCGGGGATAATGACGATGACGAAAAGAGAGGTCTTGAACTTGATGTTGAAGACTTTATCAGGATGCCCATCTCATCCGAAAAACTATATCTTCGGATAAAGAATCTTATCAAGTTCAACTATCTCAAGGATCATATGAACCGGGAGGTTGAAAAAAAGAGCGAGGAAAATGAGCAGCTTTCAATGCACATTATCAAAGCTCTTGCCTTCGCAATCGATGCCAAGGACAGATATACAAACGGTCATTCATCCAGAGTTGCTGAGTATTCAAGGGAGATCGCATACAGATACGGTTACAGTGAAAAGGATCAGAATGATATTTATATAATCGGTCTTCTTCATGATGTTGGTAAGATAGGTATTCCGGACGCCATCATCAATAAGAATTCAAAGCTTGACGATGAGGAATATGCCATTATTAAAAGGCATCCGGTCATCGGTACCCAGATACTTGAGACCATTACCGAAATGCCCAATCTTTCAAACGGGGCAAGGTGGCATCATGAAAGATATGACGGAAACGGATATCCTGACGGTCTTTCCGGAGAAGATATTCCCGAGGTTGCAAGGATCATTGCAGTTGCTGATGCCTACGATGCAATGACCAGCCGCAGAAGCTACAGAGATACACTTCCCCAGAATGTTGTCAGGGAAGAGTTCGTTAAATGTTCCGGGAAACAGTTTGATCCCAAATTTGCACAGATCATGCTTCAGATAATTGATGAAGATAAAGATTACCAGCTTAGGGAGCAGTAAATGAAAGAAGATAAATCTTCCAACAAAAACGAACTGTTTGAATCATCGCATCTTATGATGATCCTTACTTATACGATTTTCTCCGTGATCCTGATAGGAGAAAGCTTTGTAATGAACTGGCTGAAATGGCCCATATTCATGATCGTCGCAGGAGTATTGATGTCCTGGTATATTCATTTTTCCCAGCTGGGAAATGACAGACACAGATTGTGGCTGTGTTCAATACTTATGATGGCTACTTTCTTCTATTACGGGACATATACAACATCCACATTTGACCTGGCCATAGTTATGAGTGTTGTAATGCTTCTCTATACAATGACAGGAATACATTCCATGATAACTCTTTGCCAGGTGACATATTATGTGACCTTTGCATATGAGATCTTTGCCATGGTCATGGAAGGCTATAAATTTGACCAGCTGATAATTTCAAGATGTGTGCTTCATATTGCGGTCATAACAATTACTTCATGGATCGCCCGTACCATAATCGATAAGTGGAGTGAAGTCCTTGACAGGTCCAGGGATGAGATCGCTCTTTTAAATGAATCTGCCGAAAAACTCAGTGATTTTGTTGCAAATGTTTCCCATGAGATAAGGACACCGATCAATGCCATACTCGGTATCTGCGAGATAAGTCTTGAAAGGGATAATTCAGACTCAACACGTGAGAGCTTTGTTTCCATTAATGAAGCAGGTAAGAGGATAAGTGAAAAGATCGAAGATATCCTCGATTATTCCGAAATTGACAGACATGATCTTACCAACAATTATGAAGATTATATGCTTTCTTCTGTTTTGAACGACCTTGTTACGATGATCGCTCCGTACAGAAAGAAGGAAGTTGAACTTATAATCGATGTAGATGCATCCATCCCGTATATCCTTAATTCCGATGCCGGAAAGATAAAGAAGATCCTTTTCCATACCGTTGTTAACGGTCTTAAATATACCGATGCAGGCGGTGTGTATGTTCACATCTCTGCCATACCCCAGCCTTACGGCGTCAATCTCAGGATTGATGTAAAGGATACGGGAAAGGGTATGGATGATGAATTGATAGAAAAAGTCTACAACGATTTCTATCAGGGAGATTCCGGCCGCAACAGGGAAAATGGCGGACTGGGTCTTGGTATGCAGATTGTCCATGGTTTTGTAAGCGCCCTGGGCGGCTTTATGACAATTGAATCCAAGGTGGGAGAGGGTACAAATATCAGGATCACCATTCCCAACAAGGTTATAGACAACAGCGTCTGTATGTCCATCAAAGACAGGGAAGAGACAAGTCTCGGAGCATATCTTCACTTTGAAAAATACGAGAATCCCCATGTCCGTGAATATTACAATTCAATGGTCAAGAATCTTGTTACCGGACTTAAGGTAAAGCTCCACAGAGTTGATAATGAAAATTCCCTTCATGAACTTACTGAAAATAAGGCTTTTTCACATCTTTTTGTCGGTCCGGAGGAGTATAACGGTTCTGTTGAGTTCATAGAAGAACTTGCAAAAACCATTATTGTTTCAGTTGTTGCAAATCCCGAAGAACTTAACAGACCCGCTGATTCAAGAGTCAGAGTTCTCCCCAAGCCTTTTTACTGTTTTCCTATCATCGGAGTTCTCAATTCAAGGCCCGGTGATGAGATCATGGACGAAGGCCTTCTTTCCTTCCCCGGAGTAAAGGTGCTTGTTGTGGATGATGAGCCTATGAACCTTATCGTCGCAGCCAGGATGTTCGAAAGATATGACATGATAGTAGAGACTGTTGATTCCGGTCAAAAGGCCATTGATTACTGTCATGATCACGATGTTGATATTATCTTTATGGACCATATGATGCCTCAGATGGACGGTGTTGAAGCCATGAAGAGGATCCGTTCGGATGTGGGAAGAGGCATGAATCTTGTTCCCATCATCGCATTTACTGCTAATGCCGTAAGTTCGGCAAGAGAAATGTTCAGAAGCGAAGGCTTTGACGGCTTTATCGCAAAGCCTGTTGAAAGAGTCGAACTTGAGCGTGTTCTGAAAAGGACTCTCTCTTCATATGTCGTCATAAGATCTTCTGAAGAAGCTTCCAAAAAAGTGATGAGCCGTTCATTATCCGGAGGCTTACATGATCAGGAAAATTCAGTTCCTTTAAATACTCCTACAGGGCCCTCGGCAGACTCTTTTGCTTCTGCCGGAATCAATGTGCAGACCGGTCTCAATTATTGCCAGAATGACAGGGCGTTTTATGATGATCTGCTTAAACAGTATGTAAAGGAATCTGCCGATAAAATAAGGATCATTGATCTTGCTCTTAAAACTGATGATCTGAAAGCATACACTATCCAGGTTCATTCCATTAAGAGCACTTCAAAGATGATCGGAGCTTCCGCTCTTTCCGAGAAAGCACGTAAGCTTGAAGAAGCAGCAAAGCAGTACAACAGAGAATATATAGATGTTAATCATGATGATATGATGAGCAAATATCTTGTTGTTATAGAAGCAATAAAAAATGAAATGGGTCCCGTAGACACTTCGGGTCAGACTGATGATTCCGATATCCTGGAATTTTCACCAAGCTGATAAGTCTTAAGGAGGAATTCGTTCATGGATCTTTCCGTCAGATCGTTTTTATCATTTGTTTTCCATAATCATGGTGAGATCGAAAATGAAGAACTGATAAACAGATCGATCTTTTATGATCTTATCCATGAAATGAAAATGGTAGTCCTGGCAGGTGCTTTCATTCAGATAGTACTTACTGTTTTGACTTATTATAATCCTGAAAATTACGGGATCTATATCAACTATTTTTACTGTCTTTATGCTGTTTTGTTCTTTCTTCTTGTCCTGTCTCTTATAATAATAAGATATGTCAGGAACGATTATGAAAAAAGACTGACAAAGCTGTTATGGATCTCGCCTTTCATGTCGTTTTTGATCATATCCGGGGCTGTGTGTTATTCGGTTCTTGAGTCACTTGCCAAGGGCTTTGTTACACCCTGTGTATTTATGATCGTATATATGGGTGTCCCTCTTTTTAATTATATGCATCCCATGGCATTTATCGGCATCTCCGCAGTGCTTGACGGAGCCATGATCTTCTTATGCACTTTGATGTCAAACAGATTTGACCGCCCGGGAGTTTCCGTTTATACGCTCATCATCTTTATGATAGTAGGTCTTACTGTGGGACTGGTTAAGATGTTTCTGCAGTTTTCTTACAGGAGTTATTACATCTACAATGAGATACAAAAAAAGGAGATAAGCGATCTGAATACTGCCCAGAATCATTTCTTCTCAAGCATGAGCCATGAGATCAGGACTCCCATCAATACCATCATCGGACTAAATGAGATGACCTTGAGGGAAAATGTTTCCGATGAAGTTGCGGAAAACTCTGTAAACATAAGAGCTGCGGGTAATATCCTTCTTCATCTTATAAACGATATCCTTGATATGTCCAAGATATCATCCGGACAGATGAATCTTTCTCTTTCCTCATATCATCCCGGAGATATGCTTTCAGATATTGTGGGCATGATGTGGATCAGATGTAAGGAAAAAGGTCTTGATTTTCATGTTGAAGTATCCCCCGATATTCCGGCCGAGCTTTACGGTGATGAAGTCAGGATCAAGCAGATCCTTATCAATCTCTTAAATAATGCAATTAAATATACCCAGAAGGGTTCTGTTACTTTGTCCATACAGTGCAGGGACGTGGGAGAAGGCAATGCGCTTATTGAGTACTATGTAACCGATACCGGTATGGGTATCAAAAAAGAAAATATCCCATATCTTTTTGATTCCTTTAAGCGTGTTGATGAAGATAAAAATAAATATATCGAAGGTACCGGCCTGGGACTTTCAATTGTCAAGCAGCTTACCGAGCTTATGGGAGGAAGCGTTTCCGTTAACAGTGTATATACCAGCGGTTCCACATTTGTTGTATCCATCCCCCAGAAGGTTACCGATTCCAAATCCATCGGAAAGATCAGCTTCGAAGAAAAAAGAAAGCGCAATCAGTCGGGAAATTATAAATGCAGCTTCGAAGCGCCTGAAGCCAAGATACTTGCTGTTGATGACAATGCATCAAATCTCCTTGTCATCACAAAACTTCTGAGAGATACAAGAGTGCTTGTTGATACTGCCGAAAGCGGAAGACGGGCTCTTGAAATGACACTTCTTAAAAATTACGATCTTATACTTATGGATCATATGATGCCGGAGATGGACGGTATCGAATGTATGCATAAGATAAGGGATCAGGTGGGCGGTCTTTCCAGAGATGCCAAGGTGATAGCCCTTACTGCCAATGCCGGAAGCGAAGACCGAAAGCTTTATGCAAAGGAAGGCTTTGACGGATATATAGTAAAACCCATCAATTCTTCCGAACTTGAAAATGAGCTTATCAGACTCCTTCCCCAGAATCTTGTTACCATTATGGGAACGGATGATGATATCGTCGAGCAGAGTATCCAGTGGATGGAAGGAAATACACGCAAGAAATCCATCATCATCACCACCGAATCTGTTGCGGATATTCCCAGGGTATTAAAGGAAAGATACAATATCCTTACAATCCCTCATAAAGTTGAGACAGAAAGCGGAATCTTTGCAGACAGTGAAGAGGTTGATTCCGACGGACTTCTTGAATATATCAATTCCGACGGAAAGGTCATCACACATGAGCCTTCTGTTGAAGAGCATGAGGAATTCTTCGCAAAAGCACTTCTTTCAGCAAGTAATGTGATACATATATCCGTTTCTTCGAGGGTAGCACACAGCGGATATGATAATGCCGTTGCCGCTGCCAGATCTTTTGATAATGTTACTGTTTTTGATACAAGCCATCTGTCAAGCGGTCAGGGTATCATTGCCATAGAGGCCAGCATCCTTGCATCGGAAGGTCTGTCTGTCGGTGAGATAATAAGGAGGCTTTCGACTTTCAGGTTAAGTGTCAAAACAAGCTTTATCGTCGACAGTCTTGATTTTCTTGCAAAGTCCGGTCAGATTGGAAAGAAAGTCGCAGCGGTGGGAGATGCACTTATGTTCCATCCCGTTATCGACATGATCGGCGGTAAGATGGTAACAAACAGATTCTTTTTCGGAACAAGACACCATGCATGGGGCAGATATATTTCTTCAACCCTTGTGAATGTATCCGATATCGATAAGAAGAATCTGTTCATAACCTATGTGGGACTTACAAGGAAAGAACTTGATTATATCGTTGATATGGTTGAAAAAAGGGTACATTTTGAAAATGTTTATTTCCAGAAAGCAGCTCCTTCCATTTCCGTTAACTGCGGTCCGGGAACATTTGGTATCCTCTTTGCGTTAAAGAATTGATAATAATCTTTATCATTAGTATAATATATAAGTTTTAGACTATGATAAAAGGCTGGTGAAATATTTTGAGCAGTTTAAGAGAAGGCTTTAAAAATAAAATAAGGATCGTTGTTAAGATAGGATCATCCTCAATCAATCATCCCGAAAGCGGCGGAATGGATTTTTCCCGTATAGAGCTGCTTGTAAGACAGCTTTCCGATATCCACAACTCGGGAAAGGATGTCATTTTGGTATCCTCGGGAGCCATCGCTGCCGGAAAATATGCCATAGGATACGGAAGGGACAGATCAATAACCCACGAGCTTACCATTCCTCAGAAGCAGGCATGTGCTGCCATAGGTCAGGGAAGACTTATGAATATATACGAGAAGTTTTTCACGGAGTATAATCAGCTTCCCGCACAGGTTCTTATGACAAAGGATACTGTTTTAAATGATACAAACAGGATGAATGCCGCCAATACATTCAAAGCACTTCTTGATATGAAGGTTATTCCCATTGTCAATGAAAATGATACCATTGCGACTCATGAGATCGAGATAGGCGACAATGATTCATTATCGGCAATGGTTGCTTCAATGGTAGGTGCTGATCTTCTTATACTTTTGTCGGATATCGAAGGACTTTATACGGATGATCCCAATACCAATCCGGATGCCAGGTTCATACCCGAAGTTGACCGGCTTACGGATGAATACTTTTCCATGGGTAAGGATTCATCAGGTTCCGGAATGGGAACAGGCGGTATGAGCACAAAGCTGAATGCTGCTTATATTGCAACAATGTCCGGTGCGGATATGGTAATCTGCTCAAGCAAGGACCTTACGGTTCTTTCGAAGATCATTGCGGGAGATGAGATAGGTACCGCTTTTGCATCACATAAAGATAATGATTTTGACCTTGTAAAATATATTTCCCAGTGATCAAGGAATCCATATGGCTGAAAAAAATATTTATGAAAAATCAAAAAAAGAAATAAGAACTGAGATCCTTGCAAAAAGGGACGCTCTTACTGACGGAGAAAGAAGAGCTTCTTCAGATGCCGTATTTGAGAAGATGATAAAGGAACCGCTTTTTATAAATGCCAAACGCATTCTTGGATTTATGCCAAACGGAAGCGAGATCGATATCAAGAAGATCCTTGAATATGCATTATCCGAAGAAAAGCAGGTTTTTGTTCCCCGTATAGTTTCAACGGGCTTCCATAAAGAGATGGAATTTCGCAGGATAACAGATGTGGATCCTGTTCATTTTTCATTTGGAAAATATAAGATCCTTGAACCTGCGGAAGACTCTGAACTTTATGAATATAATGAGGCCGACGCAATGATGCTCCCCGGAAGAGATCTTATGATCATGCCCGGTGTTGCCTTTGATGCATATAACCGCAGGGTCGGATATGGCGGCGGATATTATGACAGATTTCTTGAAGACAAGCTGACACTAAGGATTCATTCCATCGCAGTTGCATTTTCTCTTCAGATCCTTGATACTGAGATCCCTGAAGATGAAGGGGATGCAAGGCCGTTTAAGGTCATTCATTCATGACAAGTGACGCTGCGTTGATGTAATATATAATATTTTTATATGAAAATGTATATTACATCACTCCGCTTTCTGCTAAATTTTAAAGAGGAATATTATGTCAAATTTAACATTATTGGGTGAAAATGCCGTAAGAGCAAAATATAAAGCAGCAATGATCCCTACTGATAAAAAAAATAGTGTTTTAAACAAATGCGCAGAAGAACTTATTAAGAATGCTGATGCGATAATCGCCGCTAATAAGCTTGATCTTGATAATGCTGTTAAGAATGGCATGAGTGATGCTATGCAGGACAGGCTGATGCTTAACACATCAAGGATAGAGGGTATCGCTGAAGGCCTCCGGCAGGTTGCGTCGCTTCCCGATCCCATAGGCGAAGTGCTGGATACTTTTGTTAGACCTAACGGAATGCATATAGAGAAGATCAGGGTTCCCATGGGTGTCATCGGGATCATATACGAGTCCAGACCCAATGTAACTCCCGATGCTTTCTCTCTTACATTCAAGGCCGGCAGTGCATGTATCCTTAAGGGCGGCAGCGACTGCATAGAATCAAACAAAGCCATAGTTAAGGTGCTCAGGGACGTGCTTTCAGGTGAAGGTCTTGATCCTGATATCTTACAGCTTATTGAAGACACTGATCGTGCTGTTACCACAGAATTTATGAAGATGAAGGAATACGTGGATGTCCTTATTCCCAGAGGCGGAGCGGGACTTATCAGGGCAGTTGTGGAGAATTCCAATATTCCCGTTATTGAGACCGGCACGGGAAACTGCCACGTATATATTGATAAGGATGCAGATCCCGATATGGCAGTTAATATCGTATTTAATGCCAAGACCCAGAGGATCTCTGTATGTAATTCCTGCGAAAGCCTTGTTATTCATTCTTCCGTGAAGGATAAGATCCTTCCGCTGATCTATGAGAAGCTTTCGGAAAAAAATGTGGAAATGAGATGCGACGAAAGAGCTCTGGGTGTTCTCGGGGATAAAGGTTCACCGGCAAGCAATGAAGATTTTGGCAGAGAATATCTTGATTACATTCTTTCGGTTAAGACTGTTGACAGTGTTGAGGAAGCTATTGCCCATATCAATAAGTATTCCACTCATCATTCCGAAACCATTGTTACAGAGAATAAAGAATCAGCAGAGAAGTTTTTGAATGAAGTTGATGCCGCATGTGTATATCATAATGTATCAACAAGGTTTACCGACGGATTTGAATTCGGTTTCGGAGCTGAGATCGGAATCTCGACCCAGAAGCTTCATGCAAGAGGCCCCATGGGTCTTAAAGAGATAACATCATATAAATACAGGATAAGAGGAAACGGCCAGACAAGGGGCTGATGACTCTTTTACCTTTAAGGAAGGATTTTTTATCATGGAAAAAATCAGAACAAGATATGCACCTTCTCCCACGGGAAGAATGCATGTAGGAAATTTAAGAAGTGCCCTTTATGAGTTTTTGATCGCAAAGCATGCAGGCGGCGATTTTATGCTCAGGATTGAAGATACTGATCAGGAAAGATATGTTGAGGGCGCAGTGGATATCATCTATAAGACCATGGATGAGACCGGTCTTGTTGCGGATGAGGGCCCCCATAAGGACGGCGGATATGGTCCCTATGTTCAGTCCGAAAGGATGAAGACCGGAATATATATGAAATATGCCAAGGAGCTTATCGAAAAAGGAGAGGCATATTACTGCTTCTGCGATAAGGAAAGACTTGATTCATTAAAGACTGAAGTGGTCGACGGTAAGTCCATCACTATTTATGACAAGCATTGCCTTGGCCTTTCAAAAGAAGAGGTTGAGAAAAATCTGTCAGAAGGCAAGCCCTTTGTTATCAGACAGAATATTCCCAATGAGGGAAGTACCACTTTCCATGATGAGCTTTACGGTGATATTACCGTGGAAAATTCCGAACTTGATGATATGATCCTTATCAAATCGGATGGTTATCCCACATATAATTTTGCAAATGTCGTTGATGATCATACCATGAACATCACACACGTTGTCAGGGGAAATGAGTATCTTTCTTCATCACCCAAGTATGTCAGACTCTATGATGCTTTCGGATGGAAGGTTCCCGTATATATCCATCTGCCTCTTATTACGGATGAAGAGCATCATAAACTTTCAAAAAGAAGCGGTCATGCATCCTTTGAAGATCTTATCGAGCAGGGATTTCTTCCGGAAGCTGTAATCAATTATGTTGCACTTCTCGGATGGTCGCCCGAGGATAACAGAGAGATCTTTTCACTTGATGAACTTATTAAGGAGTTTGATTATCACAGGATCTCCAAACCCCCCGCCGTATTCGATATCCAGAAGCTTAAGTGGATGAACGGAGAGTATCTTAAGGCTATGGATGAGGATAAGTTCTATGAAAAGGCAAAGCCTTATCTTGAAAAAGCACTTGAAGGTACAAGCGTTGATCTTAAGAAAATCGCATCTAAAATAAAAACAAGGATCGAGATATTCCCCGATATTGAATCACAGGTAGATTTCTTTAAAAAGGTTCCCGAATATGATAAAGAAATCTATACCAATAAAAAGAACAAGATCGATGAAGCGGGTTCAAAAGCCGTGCTTGAGGAAGTGCTTCCCATACTTGAAGAACAGACTGATTATTCCAATGATGCATTATATGCCAGGCTTCTTGAGTATGCTGAGAGCAAGGGATACAAGAACGGTTATGTGATGTGGCCCATAAGGATCGCTCTTTCCGGAAAGCTCATGACCCCTGCCGGTGCTACCGAGATCCTTGAGATCCTTGGAAAAGAAGAGTCCGTTGCAAGGATCAAAGCAGCGATATCAAAACTTTCTTGATTTTTTAGGCGTATCCTGCCGGATTGCTTTCTGTCTTCACACGGATGGGTCATAAAATATTATGAACACATAATACATAAAAACACCCCGTTACGGGGTGTTTAATTTATGTTTTTTTGCGCACTTTAATTATCTTCGTTTTTATGCTGAGGAGCAGTGTTTTCTTCGTTTCCGTAGGGAGTGGGAGAGCCTTCTTTTGCTTTGCTTTTGTTATTCATCGTTATGATGATGGCTCCGCCTAAAAGAGATGCTGCGATAATAAGCAGTATTATGGGAAAGATCAGATCAGTACTTTTTTTCTCGGGTTTGGTTTCCGGTACTTCTTCATCCTGAGCCTGGACAACGGATTTATCATCCTTTGTTTCATCCGATGTTTCTTCAACTATTTCCGAATCGCTTCCTGCAACTTCCTCTTTTTCTATCACTACAGAACTGCCTTCCGTAGTATCGGATGTTTTTTCAGTAGTATTATCTTCGCCTTCGGTTTCTTCGTTAAGAACGGATGCAGGAACGCTTCCCGAATATTCGGTAAGAGAAATACCGTTTGCTCCCATTTTTACTTTATGGTCTAGACTGATGAATCGTCCTTTTTCATCCTGCCATATAACGGGTTTTACAAGATTGTATTTATCATCATCCCAGGTTTTGAAATCATCCTTTACAAGTCCGCCTGTATCGCCGGAATTGGCATTATAGCACCAGAATGTATAATGCAGTCTGTCTTTTCCTATACGGTCTCTTAAATACTCCATCCATTTGAGATTGTCGCCGGACATAAATCCGCCCCATTCACCAATAAGTATGGGTGCAATGTTTTCTTCCGAAATGTAGAGCCAGTAAGGATGCCATGCATCCTTATAAAGTGAATCCGCATCAAATCCGCCGGAAAACCATGGCTGCTGATATACAAGAGGACCGTAATCATGCGGCGAATATACGATCTGTCTGTTCCTTTGGCTGCTGCCGAAATCTATGGGGTAATCCTTAACAGCCATAAGGTTTCCGCCCCACCATGTATTGTAATAATCCGCATCGTTTTTGGATGTGAAATTATTTGCAGAGATATTGGTTGGATAGATCTGGATTCCTTCTATGACTATCAGGGCATGGGGGTTCTTGTCCAGAATGGCATTTCCGGCACGCTCTGCAACTCTTTTCCAGTTGTTTTTGTCATTTGAATCATTCCAGATGGCATGAGGCGACTCACTTGCCTTGCCGTGAGGCTCGTTCTTAAGGTCATATGCGATTATCGTATCATAGTTTTTGTATCTTTCAGCTATCCAGGCAATGGCTTCAATATATTGATCCTCGGTGATCCTGTCAGTGTACCAGACGGGATGGTTGTGACCTGAGGCATCGGTATTTGCGGAGTGGATATCGATCATTACCTTGATCCCGTTCTTTTCACAAAGAGTCAGGGCGTAATCGAATATCTCAAGAGAATTAAGTGATTCCAGATTGGAATTGTATGCGTGATTATAATTGGCAGTGGGATAGTTGCCTGATTTCCACTGAAGAAGAAGCTCTGCGGATATGGGAATTCGCATCAGATTAAAGCCGTGATCGGCAATTCCTGTTATTGAAGGTTCAAGCTGTGCGTTCCAAAGACCGTCAAAAAGATTTGTTCCGGTATTGTATCCGAACCAGTTGACTCCTGTGAGCCATACTTCGGTGCCGTTTGCATCAACTATCTTTGATCCCTTTGTTGTAAGCCAGTCATCCCCGGCTTCACCGAATCTGGTGGTGGCAGGAGAGGTGAAATCAGTCTTTTCAACGGGAACATTGCTGGGGGGAGTATTGTTCTGGTTCTGATTATTGTTGTTATTATTGTTATTGTTGTTATTATTGTTGCCGCTATATGTGCCGGAACCTGTTACGGAAACCACTCTTGCAGAGCTGAGCCCGGATCCCTGAACCTGTATACCGACATTTGAACCTATGCCCCAGGAATTAGCGCCGTCAGCTCTTACGGTTGCCGTGACTTTTTTACCGTTTGTCTGATATGAGTCAAATCCCCAACCTGACGCAGATGAGACATTTGAATTGAATTCGATCACTGCAGTGATGGTCAGATAACCCTCACAGCCTGACAGATCGAATGTTACCTGGCCGCCGTCTCCCCAGAAATTAGTTGAAAAATTACCTGCTGAGGGGGTTGCGGCATGGGCCTTTATCGAAATGGACCCGATTGCTATTGTGCATATCATTACGGTAAGTGTAATGAAGCAGATGATCTTTTGTGCGATTTTTTTTGTTTTTGATAAATTCATTTTAGTTTTTTCCCCGTTTGACAAATATCTATTAATAAAGCAGTTTATGCCGTAAAATTTTTTTTGAAAAATACCTGTTTATTTTACTACTTTACAGGGGATATTTCCATATTTTGGGAAGTTAATATTGGCTTAATTTGTGCTGTTTAAAAGAGGACTCAGAAATCTTGATCGCATGTTTTTTCCGGATCCGTTTCCGGATACATAATAAAGATGAAGGCTCTTTACGGCTCTTGTCATTCCTACATAAAAAAGTCTTCTTTCTTCCTCAACAGTTTCTTCATCCGGCATTTTTCCGCAGGGAAATATACCTTCGTTACAGTCAGGGATATATACTTTGTCAAATTCAAGCCCTTTTGATGCGTGCAGTGTCATGAGATTTATGCTTTCGTTTTCCTGATCATTGTTTTTAGATCTTTTAAGGTCATCTTCATATTCGCTTTTTAACATAAGGAGCTCCTCGTAATCGTCAGAAAGCTTTACCATCTCTTTGGCTTTACTAAGGACCTTTGAATATTCCTCTGATAAGACCGATTGTTTTTTTGAAAGATTCATCACATATTTTTTGTATCCGATCTTATTATACAGATATTCTGTGGCATGACAGGGTGTGAGACTTTTCATGAATTCAAGATCTTTTTTCAGGGTTTTCAGGTTTTTGACAGTATCTGATTTTATTATCCCTTCGTTTTTTTCAGCATATATAATCATTTCATTCAGAGCCGCACTACCTTTTATCAAGGTCTCGGAGCTTATGTTTCTGAAAGGCCTGTTTATGATATTTTTAAGCATATCTGTGTCATTTAAGTATGCCGCACCAAGATATGAAAAAATATCCTTCATGATGAAATGATCATATATATTTTGTGTCTTTTCCCTTATATGAAAAGGTATGTTTTTTGCGGAAAAATAAGAAGCATAGTACTGCATATCAAGATTTGTGCGAAACAGTACGGCTCTTTTGATCTTTTTGTCATTATCATCTTTGATGATCGCCTTGATCTCGGATTCTCTGTCAGCAAATGAACGTATGACCAGGTCTTCCTTTATACCGATTCTTTTAGAAAAAAGATCCTTTTTGATCCTGTTTTTGTTTTCGTTTATCACAAGGAGAGATGAGTTTACCAAAAGATCAGTGCTTCTGTAATTTTCATTTAAGTAAAAAATACCTGCATTCATCTTTTTTATGAAGTTTCTTATGCAAAGCGGGTCCGAACCTCTGAAACCGTATATGGACTGGTCGTCATCGCCTACCGCAAAGACCGATGAATCATCCGTTATTAGATTTATCACCGTTTCATACTGGACCGGGTTTATATCCTGAAATTCATCGATGAGTATATATCTGAATCTTTTTGACCATTTATTCCTGAAAGAAGAGTCATTTTTAAGCATATTCAGACAGTCATAAACCATATCATCAAAATCAAGCAGGTTTTTCTTTTTGCGGATATTTTCAAAATGACTGAATATATCTGTGAAAGATGATCTTTGTTTATCGGGAAGAATAAAGGAAGCCATTTCTTCATTCAGGGTATTTTTATATATTGAAACTGAAGAAAGGATTTTTTCTGCAAGGACGTTTTTGCCTATATCATCCGATTCATAGTCTGAAGCAATACTTGATGCGATCCTTATCTTTGCATTTTCAAAAAACAGTGATGGTGCAAAGTTTTTTTTACAATCGCATATCATGTGATAAAAAACAGAATGAAAAGTTCCGAATACAACTCCAAAACTTTTTTGTGAAAGAGATGAAAATCTTTTTTGCATGCTGATCGCAGCATCCTTCGTAAAGGTTATGACAAGTATCTGAGAGGGAAGGATATTCATGACTTCCGTAAGATAAAGGATCCTTCCAGTCATTGTATGGGTTTTTCCGGATCCGGGGCCTGCCAGGATCATCATATTCCTGTCAGTGCTTTTAATAGCATTTAGCTGCGACGGGCTGTAGAGTTTTTCGTCAAACATAAAATAGCCTCCGTAAGAAGATCTGCATATATGCAAAAATCTTCTCCGTAGACTTATATGTATATTATCATTTTACGAAAGGTTTTCAATAAATTTTTTCAGGATATTTGAAAAATAAGCAAAAATAAGATTAAATGATTATGGCGAAAAGGATAAGCCATAAATGCTTTCAAAAGATATAAAAAACAAAAAATACGGATTTCTTATTGTCCTTCTTATTATTTTAAATGTCCTGGCGGCACTTAAGACTGTCTTTGTTTGCGTTTTTGTGGATGAAGAATACCAGGTGAGCATGGCGATCAGGCTGCTTGGAGGAGAGAAGATGCTCTCTGATCTTTGGGATCCCCATCAGACCTCGGTGTTTCTTACGGAATTTTTAGTATGGATCTATCATCTGATATTTAAGACCTATGACGGAGTTTTGATATGGTGCCGTTTCTTCGGCTGTCTGATCCATCTTTTTGTTTCTTACAGGATCTACAGGCTTTTGACAGATCATCTGAGCAGGGAACTGAGCTTTTTGCTGGGGATTTTATATTTTGATCTGCTTCCCAAAAATACGGTCATTACCGATTATGCAAATATGTTTATATGGTTTGTAAGTCTTACGGTAATAGAACTGTATTATCTTTTTAAGACAGGTAATAAACTGCATGCCGTTTTTTGCGGCCTTTTAATGAGCCTTATGGTTCTTTCATATCCTTCGTCGGTTTTGTTTTTCCCGGTCATATCGATCTATCTGATATGTAAAGAAAAAAGCATTAAAAGTGCAGGCGTTTTTGCGAGAATATGCCTGCTCTGCGGAGGACTGTATCTTATTTTTCTTATAATGCAATCAGGTTCTTTTTCGCTTCTTATCCGTGATGCCGGCCTTATGCTTGACGGTCATTCCAATTATTCACAGATAAGTTATCTTGATAAATTTTTGAACTACCTGAAGGAATTTAAAGTGACTTTTGCTTTGTCATTTATATATTGTCTTTTATCATATCTGTTGGCTTATTTGTATTGTCATATAAAAAAAGAAAAGATAACTTTTTCACTTTTTGCTTATACTGTTCTTATTACCGCATCTGTTCATCATGTTTTGCATTGGA
>CAMPAP010000056.1 GCA_946631935.1 uncultured Lachnospiraceae bacterium
ACCTGTCGGCTTTATCCCCCTTAAGGCAAAGCACTCTGTCTGCAACACTCCTTGCAATATCAAGTTCATGTACGGACATTATGACGGTTAGTTTTTTTCTTTCTCTCATTTTTTCAAGAACTGAAAGAAATTCAAGTTTATGTCTGATGTCCAAAAATGATGTGGGTTCATCAAGGATAAGGATCTCCGGATCCCTGCAAAGAGCCCTTGCCAGCATGACACGCTGCTTCTGACCGTCGCTTATCCTGAAAAAATCTTCATTACAGATATCTTCTATCCCCACAAGCTTCATGGTTTCAAAAACAATTTTATCATCTTCACCGCTTAAAAGGCCGAGCCTTCCGGTGTAGGGATATCTGCCTCCTGAAACAACATCATACACAGTTATCA
Organism: uncultured Lachnospiraceae bacterium; assembly: GCA_946631935.1. Taxonomy (GTDB): domain Bacteria; phylum Bacillota; class Clostridia; order Lachnospirales; family Lachnospiraceae; genus AC2028. The sequence goes on from CAMPAP010000056.1 coordinate 391, forward strand.
TCCCGCTTTTGATCCTGTCGGTAAAAAGCGCTCCCATGGTACGGGCCCTTTGATCCGCATCAAAACCGTCCATATCCTTTTCGTCAATATAAACGCAGCCTGAAAGTATCGACAGTTGTCCGGCAATACTCTTTAAAACAGTTGTTTTTCCGGCACCGTTTGGGCCCACGATAACAAGTATGGATCCTTTATCGATGCCGAATTCAACATCTTTTATCAAAGGCTTTCCGTCGTATCCGACGCTTAATTTTTCTGTTCTGAAATAATACATATCAAAGGTCCTTACGTGTCTTTCTGCTTACCATGATCATGATCACAACAGGTGCACCGAATACCGCAGTGACAGTAGAAATATTAAGTTCCGTGGGTGAAAATAAAGTACGTGCCAGAAGATCGCAAAAAAGACAAAACAAACTTCCTCCCATAAAGCACGCAGGGATCATCAGAATGGGTTTTTCCGTGCCAAACAGTTTTCTTATAAGATGAGGCGATGCTATCCCCACAAAAGAAATAGGACCTGCAAAAGCTACAATGCAGCCGGACAAAAGCCCCGAAAGCACCACAAGGATAACACGGAGTTTTTTCACATCCACTCCCATTTCGGATGCGAAAGATTCACCGAGATTATATACATCAAGGGGTTTTGAAAGAAGAAAGATAAAAATAAAACAAAGAAGAACAACCACCGACATAACTTTAACATTATCCCAGGTCATCCCCGAAAAACTTCCCCTGGACCAGTTATGAAGATTAACTATATCTGCATCGGATGCAAATGTAACGATAAGTTCTGTGATCGCAGAACAGATATATCCCACCATCACACCGCAAACTATCAGCATTGCCATGGAATTTACCCTTCTTGTCATAAGAAGTACAAAACCCATACAGATCATGGATCCCGCAAAAGCCGCTAAGATAAGTGCAATGCTGCCTAAATGAATTGATCTTGATAAAAAGAAAACCATTACAATAGCCACACACATCTTCGCTCCCGAAGATATGCCAAGGACAAAGGGGCCTGCGATGGGATTATGGAAAAAAGTCTGAAGAAGATATCCGGAAAGGGACAGAGCGCCTCCCAGTATGAGTACCGCAACGGTCCTGGGAAGCCTTATATCTTTTATGATGGTTGAAGATCTGTCCGAGGAAGCTGCATCAGTAAGCGCCGAAAAGATCTCGGATACGCTTAACTTGACACTTCCTATAAAGACATTAAGTATAAAAAAGAAGACAATGCCCAGGATCAGCATCACAAAACAAAGAATGTATTTTTTCAGATACTTTTTATTCATATGAACCGTGTGATCTATTCAAGTTTAAAAACATACTTCAGATCGTCATCGTCACCTGTAATGATATCATGAAAATCCTCAATGAGATATCCGGTGGACAAAGGTTGCTGGTATATATCGCTTGAGGTGCAGTATACCCTTCCTTCGGCAGATGCCTTGAAATCCCTTAAAAGTTCACATTTAGAATAAAGATCCTCCAAACATGTCACGCTTCCGTCAATTGCTGAATTATATATCAGGATATCCGCATCCTTTGCACCATTATAGAATTCTTCAGCCTGCATATTTAATGTGGACCTGTTGTCCTCCGCGCTTCCTAGATTTTCAAAAACGTACCGGCCTCCTGCAAGTTCGATCATCTTTGGAACATAATCCGATGATCTTCTGACCTGAAAAAGGTTGTTTGATGTAATGTAAAAATAGGCTACTGTAAGATCTGTCTTTTCACTATCAGAAATACTCATGATCATCTTTTTCTGTTGCTCGTATATCAGGTCTGCTTCCTCTTCAAGGCCAAAGAGAGCACCATAGAACTTTATCCATTCAACACGTCCAAGAGGATGATCTTCATAGTTAGAATATTCGATGATAACAGGGATGTTAAATTTTTCAAACTGTTCAATAACCTCCGGTGAATGAAAGATCATTGTATTTTCAATCACAAGATCGCAATCTCCGGTGACAATGAGTTCATAATCAGGCTTGCTGTATTTCCCCGCATATACAAGATCTCCGGAATTCATTGCATCTGCCGCTTCAGGAACGGCCCAGTCCTCTGCTTTTTTTCCTGAAAAGGCAATACTGTCAAGCGCACCTATTGATGAGATCATATCCATCGATGCAGAAGCGACAAGATATACATTGCAAAAAGGTCTTTTAAGTATGATCCATGAAGAAGATACGGATTCGGGAATATCCATGCCTTCCGGTACAACAAGATAATCCGCATGATCCGTTTTCAAATGCACATAGCCTTCTTCATAATAATCTGCAGAAAAGCACTTCGCATATTCAAGATCCAAACTGTGGGAGTATGTAAGATCCGAAGTTTTATTTTCAGTCTGCGTCAGGACAGGATCATTCAAAGAAGGACTGCCGTTTTGGGAACAGCCCGGCAGTCCTGTAATGAGAAAAATAAAGATATAAAATAATATAAAACGCTTCTTCATCTGAAATCCGGATTTTAAGGATTAAAAACTATTGTATATTCTACTTCGTGGGGCTTGCTCATGGCAACAGTATCCGCAATAACACTTAAGGATCCGTCAAAAGACTTTACAGGGATCTCAAAGACCGAATTTCCTTCAGTATTAACGGGAAGATACTTTTCTCCATCAACGATCATATAATCATAATTCGGACTGCTCCATTCCACCACCAGATATTTTTTTCCGTCCGATTCCTTTACCCGCGCAGGTGATGTGATGGATGCTTTTCCGCTTCCCCCTTCAAGAGATACTTCTATGGTTTTGACTGAAGTTTCTCCGGAATTGTCGGAATCAGCGGCTTCAACATCTGAAGAACCTGATGATCCGTCTTCAGTCTTTAACACAGGATCCGTAACAGATACCTTATGATCATACCAGACTCCCTTTGAGCCTATGAGAGCAACATCAAATTCCTCATCAAGGTAAGGTACGGGAATATCAAATGCATGAACCTTCTCTGCAAAGCCATCGGGATATACCACTTCCTCTACGGAAGGCTCTAAAAGTACAGCACCTTCTTTTTCGGCATCTTCCTTCAGTCCCGGATAAAGATTAAGGATGGATTTTGAGGGAAGGAGTATATGAATTGTCATAACTCCTTCCTTAACAGTAAGCTCTCCTTTTCCGTCACAGGTTTCATTTACATGAAACATTGTGCTGTCTGTATTAAAGTCAGCAAGGTAAACTCCGTCTTCAAGAGGACATGGATCAGTAACCTTTTCAGGCTTGGCCGGTGCTTCTGAAACTGCTTCTTCCGGTTCCTTATTTGTCAGTTCCATCTCTCCATCCGGAGTACTGACATTAATTTCATATTCGGGATCTGCGTTTACATTTACGTTTCCATTTCCGCATCCGGCAATAATTGCAGTTAATGCAATTGTTCCGGCAAGGATCATAACATTATTTTTAAAAATTTTTTTCATGATTTTTCCTTATCTGATCACATCCTTAAGATGCGATACATACAAAGCCTGGATATCATCAATCCTTCCAAGACCTGAAATCTGTGTATCTACAGATTCAAATTTTCCGGAAGCTTTAAAGACATTGACCCATGAATCATCATCCTCGCCTGCCATATCGTTATTGGCATGATCGCCTGCAACGACCATGAGCGGTCTTAAGATAACCTTTTTATATCCAGCTTCGGATACGGCTTCCATAACCGCTTCACACGCGGTTTCCTCAGGCTCTCCTTCAACAGTTCCGATAAACACATTGTCATATCCAAGGATCTGCATCATGGTCTGCATCTGTGAATAGGAAACCTTAGCCTCATGAGCTGTACCGTGTCCCATAAGAACAAGTGCAACACCGGCTTCTTTTGCGGCATCTATATCATCAAATCCTGCTTCTTTTGCAGCTTCTGAAACAACCGCAATTGCAACAGCTTTCTTATCTTCATTGATAACGCCGGCATCATTTCCTACGCTTCCGAGAAGAGGCTCGGCAACAACAACACTGTCAAAAGTATCACCATATTCCGAAAGGGCATCCATAAGCTCATCGTACTCTGCACCGTGCATAAGATGAGTGGGCTGAACAACAAGATTTTTAACTCCGTTGTCTGCAGCACGCTTAAGAGCCTGGTCAACATTATCGATAGCTTCGGAATCTCTTGCCTGTACATGGTTGATGATTATCTGAGCGGTAAATGCTCTTCTTACGGAATAATCAGGATAGCTTTCAGCGATAGCATCCTCGATGCCCTTGATATCCTTTACACGTGAATCATTAAAAGATGTACCAAAGCTTACAACAAGGATCTCATTTTCTCCGATATCATCGGCATTTCGGGGATCATCAAGCTTTGCATCTCCGGTATCTCTGCCGAAATAATCAGGATCCGCATTTTCTCCTTCAACAAGTTCCTTCTGGGCATCCGTAAGCGCATCCCATGCATCCTTTGCCGCTTTGCACTGCTCATCCGTCGCATCTGTTCTTTCCTGAACATAGATGGCATCAATAAGAGCTGCAACTTCATCTGCCTTCTCCTGATCAAGAGTTTCCTGATCCGGCTCTTCGGGAGCTTCCACGCTTTGTTCAGGTTCTTCTGTTACTTCTGTCTGAGGTGCAGGCGCAGTCTCTGTCTGATCTGCAGAGCCCGCACATCCTGCAAGACAGGCAGCGCTGATAGCGCATGTAAGTAATGCCATTACGATCTTCTTTTTCATAAATTTTTCCTCCTTAACGCCTTTATAAGGCAAAAATAGCAAATAAAAAACCTCTACCAACGCGGTAAAGGTCATAGAAAAAAGTATCCGTATCACAGATACATTTTTTCGTACAGCCAGTTACTCGTGGCCCGAATACGTAAGATCCGTATTCACGTACATCGACAGGCAGGTCTCCCGGCTCTGACATCTTAGCTTAGCCGCCTTCCCGGTTTTCCAGTGGCATTTTGGCATTGCTCCGTCATCACGGTGACGAGTTCGTACAGGATTTTCACCTGTTTCCCTTTTCACCAAAGCAGGCTTTCGCCTCTTTGACACCTGACGATTTTCTGAAAGCGGTAAAACCGCTTTATTTACAGGTTACCCTACGGCAACTAATGCATATTAGCACATTTGAGTATTATTATCAATATTGCGTAATTTAGGCGGCATAAGGCGGCCAATCGTAAGTTCCGTTTTTTATCACTCATCCATGTTTACTTTTTCAACGAAAACATTGTTTTCATAAACAAAAGCATCAGATGTGTAGACATTACCGTATACATCAGTTACCTGATAGATTATATAGGATGTATCTGAACTTAAGTCGATCTCTTTGAACTGAAGATCGATCTCTGAAGCATAAAAAGGATCATACGCCTCAACATATTCGTCATTTATGGGATCATACCAGAGAATGGTTATCTCATCATCATCTTCAAGATCGTAAAGGCATGAATCCTCCTCATCATCCGTCATATATCCGTAAATGGTACCTTCAGGATAATCCTGGGAGTAGAAAACGTATATATAACACTGCTCACCGTTTAACATGACCGGGATCATTCCCGACTGATTCCACTCATCCGTTTCTTCATCATAGTAATAATCAACGGAAACAAAGCAGGCAATCCTGTCATCGGTAAGATATGTCCAATTCTCGGGATTTTCGGCAATGAGATCGCCATCCGAATCAAAATCCGTCACCGTATCCTGTCCCAGGAAGAACATATTTCCGTCATCTCCCTCGATCATGAGAAGACACAAGGATTCCATCCAGTCGATCTCACTGGTCTTCATATAATAATGTTCACCGTCTTCATAATCGGCCAAATACGAAGGAAGATAGACTTCCTGTGCTTCGGCAACCTCAACTCCGTGGCCGTCGTAAATATCAATGATATTTTCATCAAACCAGTCACCGGCATTGGATCTTGCATCTGCGACACCGTATTCGAAAGAATATTTAAGGGATATCAGTTCATCATAGAACCTTGAAATCTCTTCATTATATCCAAGTTTTTCGAATATGGTCCGGCCCTTATCATAATCAGCAAGCTCATCAAAAGGAAAATATGCCATCACTCCGTGACCGAAGGCAAAATCGCTTTCAGTGTAATCAACGGCACTGACCACAGTATTGATAAGGGTTGAAGACGCAGGATTATCATATTTTCCCGCAAGGGTCACAAGATCCACACAATCGGTATATTCGTAAATACCGCAATCATTTCTTGCAGTTGAGATAGCACTGAAGCAGTTATCCTCAAGATCATCCTTAAGAATTGAAATATATTCCGAATATGCATCATACACGGAACCAATATGGCTCAGGGATATGACTGACATGGAAGCGACCATTCCCCTTCTCTGGCAATAATCCATATAATCGGAAACTATCATCTCCCTGTAATCACCCTTTGATACAGGAGCATCTGCAAGAGAATTGATCCAGTTTGTATATGAAAGTCCGGTACCGTTAACATAGCTCTCGGCACCGATAAGATAATCTGCAGATCCCTTCAGAGCCATACAGGTCTCCAAAGTACACATATTACATGCATCAAAGACAATACTGTTGAAATGTACTCCCGTTTTTTCTATGGCATCAGCCATATCATAAACATACATCATGTCATCCGGATAGAGTTCATCATATCCGTAACCCACGGGAATACCGCCGCCGTGATCCCAGAGGATCAGAATATAATCCTCTGCGGGATATTTTTTTGCGGTGAATTTTATAAAATCATAAAGTGTATCCGCATCAACCATGGATACTTTTCCGAGATTTTCTATCTCTTCAAACTGTCCGTCAACAAGTTCAAATCTCTGGACTTTCTTATCCTTACAATAATTATTGGTGGATGACCACTCTTTACATCCGCCTGTCTGAACTATAATATTTGTATCTTCTGTGACAACGGCTCTCTTGATCTCCTTAAGATCCCTTGTTGCAAGTCCCGCTTCACTTTCAAGATTGGATCCTATCATATAGATCATGATGGTCTGTTTTGCACTAGGCTCAGCAACAGGATCATCAGAATCGCCATCCGTTGTTACATCGTCAGAAATATCCGAAAGAGCAGAATTTAAACCGGACAAAGCTTTAAATACTACGGCGCCACCCCCAAGTACCAGAGCAAGAGCTGCTATGCAAATGATCACCCCGGCATTTCCGCGCTTTTTCCTAGGCTTAAGGGCAGCATTCTGAGGGGAAGGAGCAGGATTTGGAGCAAAATTACCTGGGTAGCCGGGATTACCGAAAGACCCGGATGCGCCAGGGTTTGGCGGCATGCCCTGAAAACTGTTTGGTACAGA
>CAMPAP010000057.1 GCA_946631935.1 uncultured Lachnospiraceae bacterium
AGATAATACTCAACTGCCGCCTTATCACCGTATTTGATCCTTATATCCGCAGCATCGATATCAATATCAAGCCTCGTAAGTTCTTCGCTTATCTCTACGCTTCCTTCTTTCATGGCAGAGCCTGAACGGTCAAAGAGATTAAACAGGCCCTTTCCCAAAACATGGATGCAGACTCCCGCAACAATTGATACCGAGGTTATGACGGATATGATTATGACATAAATTGATTTTTTCATATTTTTTACTCCTTATTCTTCTGTGCAGTTGATCACTACAGCCTTGTATATCACGCCTGCGATCACAAAGATTATCCAGGTCATGTGCCATGCAAAGGTAAGAAAACTTACAGTGAGGTATATGCATGTTACAGTGGGCCAGTAAAGTGAGACTATGGTTTCTGCGGTCTTGCTCTTGAATTTCAGATCTGAAATATCGGAAGTATAGTTACCGCTTACCGTGTTTCTGTCATTTGCTTTAAGGATCCTGTCAAAACCGGCGTCAACCGAATTACCGTATACAATGAGAAGTACACCGATGCCTATGATCAAAAACATAAGTGCGGTACCGGGTACGCTGTTTTCTCCGGCACTGATAAGAATGTTAGGGACCCAGCAGATAACGCAAAGCGCAACTCCAAGTGCCACGCAAAGGGCGTGAACCGGCTGAAAAGATTTCTTTCTGTCCTTTACATATGAAGCGGTATTCATATCGATCCTGCAGAGCTCCTTCCTGATAAATTTCCACTGATGATCCATAAAACTGCTGAAGACTATAAGTCCTACCCCAAGCGCAATGCAAAGGAACATAAGAGTCACGCCAATGCCTTCGTTTCCGATGTACATAAGGACCGGAGCAGGGCAGATGATACAGAACATAATTCCTATGGACCTTAGTAAAACCTTTTGAGATCTGTTTGCAAGATATCCCTTAACCTCATCAATGGTTATAAGTCTTCTGGGAGCCTCTGATGCCTTGGCCTTTGTTTCTTCAACCGCCCCTGAAAGTCCGAGGCTTTCAGCAAGCTCATCAAGATTTCCGAATTCGGAAATAACTGTTCCCACTGCTGTATTTTCCGGTGTTCCGGATGCGATAAGTTCGTTGTATTTATCTTCCATCATCTGAAGAAGTTCCGATTTTGCATTCCTTACCTCCTGGGTATTGGGCAGTTCTGCGAACATTGATTCCAGATAATTCTTTATTATTTCCATTTTTCCTCCATAATCCGCTGCGATGCAGCTTTCGTTTATGTCAGAGAAAGCAATACTTTCTCCCCGCCTTCTTACTGTTCAATGAACTTCTCTATCACATCTTTAGTCAGGGCCCATTCTTCACATTTTTCTCTGTAGTATTCCCTGCCTTTGTCGGTAATGCGGTAATAAGTTCTCTTCTTTCCGTTTCCTCCCGGATCGGTGTCCAAAGTGAAGGATTCGATATGCTGGTTTTTTTCCATCCTCGTGAAAGCCGAGTAAAGAGTTGTCTCTTTTATGATGTATTTTCCGCCCGAGATCAGTTTGATCTGTTTGGAGATCTCATATCCGTATGAAGGTTCTTTCTTGAGGACGCTGAGAATCATTGTGTCATTGTAGCCGCGGCTTACGTCGCTGCTTATCTCTACCATATTTGTGTTCCTCCTGTTTTTCTTACTTTATCTGCCGTACTATGTTTGACGTACTATGTTTGTCGTACTACGTCTGTCGTACTATGTCTGATAATATACTACGCCTGATGGAGTATGTCAACACATATTTTAAAAAAATTTTTGATCCCCGTATCCGCCCTCCTTACGGACACAAAAAAGATGCAGACCCCTCAAGGATCTGCACCTAAGTAAAAACCGGCGGTCCCGGCTTATATATCAGTTACCCGGCTCTCAGAGCGTCTGTCGATCATCCGGAATCTCAGCCGGCAGTATCATCCTCCCAGAACAGTTCGTCAAGGGTTTTCCCCAGCGCCTTGCAAATGCTGATGCACAGATTGATGGTGGGATTATAGTCACCCTTTTCTATTGAACTGATGGTCTGCCTGGATACTCCGCAGAGATCCGCAAGCTGTTCCTGAGAAAGATCTTTTGCCGCCCTGGCCGATTTAAGCTTAAGATTTTTCATAAGTCAGCCCTCCCCGTTTTCTTCTTTGGGAGTGATCATTTTTTTGATCAGAGCAACCACTCCTATGAGTGCAAGCCATACGATTACCATCAGGTTGGTCATCGGGCTTAGATCTTCATTAAATGAGATCTTACCGCCTGAACTAAGACATCCGATGACAGGGAGTGCATTAATGACGGTTGCGAATATAAATATTATGAAATATGTCCTTTTGTTGTTGTTAAGTCCCCAGTATGCTCCGTTCCAGATCGAGTGAACACAAAGCACAAAGCATCCCAGAAGAATTCCGAACAGTGAAATATAGAAACTGCTTATTCCCGTCAATAAATTTCCGGATTCAGGGATTATCCTTAAGACATCGAAGAAGAGCAAAGTGTAAAATGAATATTTGTATGCCTTGCCCCTTACAGCCTCCTGTCTCTCGTCATACTTTGTCTTTAACTTTCCGTCCTTGTTGGCCGCCTTGATAAGTATGGCTGCTATTGCAAGTCCTATTATCAAACCAAATACCAAACCCGATGATCTCATTTTAATTACCTCCTCAAAAAAACTGATCATTATCGATTATGTTGTTAAGGTTTTTTTCTAACCTGAGATCATAATACAACTGCAATAGAATATTGTCAAGTATATTTTACATTTTATTTTATATTTTTTGCATTTAGCATTTCAACGTAGCAAAAATCACATATAGAACGCCGGATAACGCAAAAAAAATCCCCCGGATACGTGATCCGAGGGATTCCCTTACATATTTTCCGTGATTCAGGCTTTGCCGTCAGATCCGAGAACGTTCTTGATCTTGTGAGCAACCATGTCATGTACAGCCTGACGAGCGGGCTTAAGGTACTGACGGGGATCGAAATGATCGGGATGCTCTGCAAAATACTTACGGATGTTAGCTGTCATTGCAAGACGGATATCGGAATCGATATTGATCTTACATACGGCAAGAGTAGCTGCCTTACGGAGCTGCTCCTCAGGGATACCAACCGCATCAGGCATGTTTCCGCCATACTCATTGACCATCTTAACGAATTCCTGAGGAACGGAAGATGATCCGTGAAGAACAATGGGGAATCCGGGAAGTCTCTTGATGCACTCCTCGAGAACGTCGAAACGGAGCGGAGGGGGAACAAGGATGCCGTCAGCGTTTCTGGTGCACTGAGCAGCGGTGAACTTGTATGCGCCGTGTGAGGTTCCGATGGCGATGGCAAGAGAATCACATCCGGTTCTTGAAACGAACTCTTCAACCTCTTCGGGACGGGTATAAGCTTCCTTACCTGCCTCAACTACTACTTCGTCTTCGATTCCTGCAAGTGTTCCGAGCTCTGCCTCTACAACTACGCCGTGCTCGTGAGCATAATCAACAACCTGCTTGGTAAGAGCGATATTGTCCTCAAAGCTCTTGGAAGAAGCATCGATCATAACGGAAGTAAATCCGCCGTCGATACAATCCTTACAAAGCTCGAAGGTATCACCGTGATCAAGGTGAAGTGCAATGGGGATATCGGGATTAAGCTCAACGGCTGCCTCTACCATCTTTACAAGATATCTGTGGTTGGCATAAGCTCTTGCTCCCTTGGAAACCTGGAGGATAACGGGGCTCTTAAGTTCGCTTGCAGCCTCGGTTATTCCCTGTACGATCTCCATGTTGTTCACATTGAAAGCACCGACTGCATATCCGCCGTCGTAAGCTTTCTTGAACATTTCTTTTGTTGTTACAAGTGCCATAATCAAATCCTTCCTTTCGTGATTTATTAAAAACTCATACTATATATTTGTACCATTTTTAACACTTAAAGGGCAAGAACTATATCAAATTTTTATCAGTAGTACTCTCCGCCGAGATACGCAATTGTAAAATGCTCCCCGCCTTTATCATCTATCTCCCAGATAATATAGCTCGGGCGCCGTCCTTCCTGCCTCGGATAAGACAAAGATCCGGGGTTTGCCGACGTACATCCCGCTCCGTAACTGACTTCCGGTCTGTGAGTGTGTCCGTAAAAAACAATATCGCAGTCCCTGGAGACAGCTTCCTCTCTTATGATCTCGGGAGACATGGCAACTCTGTAATTATGCCCGTGAGCAATGAAGACCCTGTGTCCGAAGAGGTTTTCTTCCAGCTCCCTGGGAAGTGCGCCAAAATAGTCATTATTGCCGGCAACAATGTAGACGGGACATTTGGCCCTTGATCTTATATCAAGATCACCGCCCTCAATATCGCCGCAATGAACTATGAACTCCGCATCCGGGTGAAGCTTTAACACCTTGTAAAAATTTGTGTTGTCTCCGTGAGTGTCGCTCACTATGATGGCTTTCTTCATTATTTTTCAAAAAGCTCCGTTCTCATTTTTCTGAGAGCCTTACCCCTGTGGGAAATCTTGTTTTTTTCAAGCTCGGGGATCTCTCCCGTTGTGCATCCCAGCTCCGGTACATAGAAAATAGGGTCATATCCGAAGCCGTGCTCACCCTTTTCTTCATAACCGATCCGGCCTTCCACCGTCTCTCTTACAACCTTTTCGCTTCCGTCCGGAAGGACCGCGGCTATGGCACATACGAATCTTGCACTTCTTTTTTCATCGGGAACGCCCTCAAGCCTTCTGATTATGTCATTGTTTTTGACGGTGTAGGGTGTATCTTCTCCCAGATATCTTGCAGAGTAAATCCCGGGCTCGCCGCCAAGTGCATCCACCACAAGGCCCGAATCATCCGCCATCACTATGGCGTCACTTATAAGCTCATGTACGGCTCTTGCCTTGATCAGGGCATTTTCTTCGAAAGTGGTCCCATCCTCAACGATCTCCGGGTCTGCCCCCGCCTCCTTCATTGAGACGATCTCATACCCGCAGCCATCCATTATCTCGCGTATCTCACGCATTTTTCCCATATTACCTGTAGCAAAAACAATTTTCTTCATAACTTCCTCATCAGATTTTTGTAACATAAATTTTATCAATTATTCATGGCCGTTTCAGCGTAGGTTATGGCATCGAAAAGACCCTTTGCGATGCGGTCCCTGTATGCATCCTCTCTCAGAAGATCATTTTCTCTGGAATCATCCGCATTCCCAAGTATCAGAAAAGTTGCCGGAGCATTTATGGAATAAAGAGTGCTTCCCGAGGGAGCCTGACTTACCGCAAGGGCCTTGTTCGACGAGGATATGACCGCATTTTTAAGCACACAGTCTGACAGATCCACGCTTCCGAAACCGGGGATATAATAAAGCGGATCGTAGAAGGCAGACATACCGTGATGACCGGGGCCGTCATGAGAAACCCCCAATCCTATATAGATATCCGCATCCGTTTCATTCATCAGTTCGGCGGGAGTTATGCCTCCTTCAGCTTCCTTTTCACGGTCGGTAATATAAACCTTTATATTCCTGTCACGGGCAAGGAGGGCACATCTTTCAGAAACATCTCTTGATACGCCTGCTGCCTCATCACTTTCGGGATCAGCAACCACCACAAAATCATACATATCTCCGGGGCTGACCGCCTCCATGATGACCTTATTTTCTTCCATTGTAAGAACATATTCACTGACCTTCTGCATGTCAAAAACAAGGAGTGCACCGCTTCTGTCATACACAACTCCCACGTTTTCAACGTAGCTTTCGTTTCCGGAGATCATCCCGGCATCAAGAGGCACACCGGAGGCTGTCATAAGACCGTAAAACGAATCACTTTCGGTGTTAATATGAACAAGAAATCTTCTCTCGTTGTACAGATTCTCGGTCACGATATCCAAAGCCCCCGTCCCCTCAGGAACCGTGATATTCACTATCCCGGCAGACGGAAGTCCGCTCAGGGAAAGAGGGATCATACGGTCCATGTCAAGAGGCGCTTCCTCACTTACACCTGCGCTGGTTATGACAACAGGCCTCGTCATAAGATAAAAAATACATATACTTATGGAAGCGGCAAAAAAAAGCCCCCAGAAAACGGCCGTGAAAAACGGTGCCGGTATTGCGGAAGTTTCCTCATTTGCCTGGGGATCCTCATATTTTACCAGCGGCATGTACCGCATTCTTTCTCTCATACGTTTTTCTTTCCCGAAGGAGGTTTGGGACCTCTGAACTCATAATAATATGTCTTCATCATGCCGTTATATATCTTTCGGTTTTTGTCAGCCTTTCTTCCTATGCACCCTTCGGCTTTATCAAAAGAGGTGATAAGGTACATGCTCCAGCTGTCAAGATTCCTGTATCTTTCTCCCAGGACACTGTACAGCCCGCCTACCATGTCTTTATCCATCAGTCTTTCTCCGTACGGAGGATTTGTGATGATAAAACCGTATTTTTTCGGATGGGACAAAGCCGCAACATCCCTTGTCTGGAAATGAATAAGCTTGTCCACGCCGGCATCCGAGGCATTTTTCCTGGCAACCTTTATGATCTCCTCATCGGCATCATATCCCTGGATATCGGTGGAGATATTAAGGTCCACAATATCGCGGGCCTCTTCATAAGCATCCTTCCAGATCTGCCCGGAGACGATATGCTCCCAATTGCAGGCAGTAAAGGATCTGTTCATTCCGGGTGAGATATTTGCAGCCATCATCGCAGCTTCTATGGGAAATGTCCCGCTTCCGCAAAAAGGATCCACCAGTATCCTGTCTTTTTTCCACGGAGTCAGCATAATAAGTCCTGCCGCGAGATTCTCGGCGATGGGAGCCTTTGCGGCAAGCTTTCTGTATCCTCTCTTATGAAGGGATTCGCCGGTGGTATCGAGACCTATGGTCACAACATCCTTCATGATAAAAACCCTGAAAGGGAAAGCTTCACCGTCTTCATCAAACCAGTCCGTCTTATAGACTGTCTTCAGTTCATCCACCATGGCTTTTTTTACTATGGACTGGATATCGGAAGGAGAAAAAAGAGCAGATTTAACGCTCGATGCCTTTGCTACCCAGAATTTACCGTTTTGGGGGATAAACTCCTCCCATCTTACTTTTTTTACACCTTCAAAAAGTTCGTCAAAGGTCTTTGCCGTAAAAGAGGCTGCTTTGATCAGCAGCCTTTCAGCGGTACGTGAACAGATATTGACCCTGGCCACGGCTTCGGCATCACCTTCAAAAGTGACCCTTCCGTCCGAAACCTCCGTCACATCATATCCCAGATCCGTTATCTCTCTTTTAAGTACTGACTCCATGCCGAAATGACACGGCGCCATGATCTCATACACTCTGCCCAAAACTCAATCCTTCCCCCAGGTGACCATCATCTCGGTCTTGCCGGGATTATTCAGGATATCGATAAAATCTTCCTCCGGCATGGGCTTATAAAAATAATACCCCTGGATCATATCACAGCCCGCATCCGCAAGAAACGAAAGCTGCTGATCATTTTCAACACCTTCAGCGATAACATCCGCTCCGAAGGCATGGGCCATTCCGATGGTGGATCTTATGATGGTTTCCGCTTTCGGACTCTGACCGATCTTACGAATAAATCCTATATCAAGCTTGATGGTATCAAACTCATAACTTTCAAGTGTTGAAAGGGATGACATGCCGCTGCCGTAGTCATCAAGAAGGATCTTAACATTCTTCTCCTTCATGGCATCGAGAAAATCCAGGGCATTTCTTTCAAGATTGGCATATGCCGATTCGGTTATCTCTATCTTGGCAGCCCCTGCAGGGAATGAATGGGAAACCAGCATCTCCCTGATCTTATCTAAGAGTATGGGATCGTAGAAGTCAATTCTGGAAAGATTAATGGATACCGGCACAATGGGCTGACCTTCAGCCGCATTACATTTCAGCATCCCGAATACCTCTTCAGCCATAAACAGATCGACCCTGGATACCTTTCCGGATTTTTCCAGCGCCGGGATGAACAGTCCGGGAGATACCATACCCAGATCGTGATGCCTCCACCTTATCAGTGACTCGGCGGAAACGACCTTATGTGTATATGTATCAACGATGGGCTGGTAAAAAGCCCTGAACTCTTTACGGTCCATTGCTTCACCCACGTCGGAAATGAGGAGCATCTGGTTTACATAATCATTCCTCATCTTATCAGTGTATTCAAGATACATGGCATTGTCGGAATCCCTGAGATTAGATTCCGCAAGCTTGGCCCTGTCCACCATCAGACCTATGGACACTCCCGAATCATTTATGTGATATACGCCGAAAGTCACACTGAAATCATAGGCCTTGTATGTATTTTTGTAAGTCATCTGGCTCAGCCTGGAAAGCCGTTTGGTCTTGATGAACTCATCTCTTACGATGAGTACGAAATGGTCGCTTTCAAGCCTTCCGAGAATTATGGGCTCCAATACTCTTGTCAGCTGGTCCCTGACCATGAATATCACGGCATCCCCACTCTCTTCACCGAAGAGTTCATTTATGGTCTTAAATCCTCTTATATTCGTATAGATAAGTGAATAGCCCGCTTCAAGATCAAGTTCCGAAATACGTTTCTGGGCATCTCTTAAGAACCCCGTCCTTGAAAGAACATCTGTCATCCAATCCCTGTCGATCATTTCGGTTATATCCTGAATGATACAGATATCCCCTTTTCCTCCTTCAAGACGTCTTATCCTGAGATCGAAAGCTCTTCTGTATCCGCCCTTTTCGGAATGGACTACCCTGGAGAAATTACCAAGCGCATCGATCTCTTCGCTTATGACCGAAGGGCTGCACTCATCCAGAACCGAGATCCTTTCTTTCTCTACCACAACCTTGTTTGCGAAGTCTTCCATGAAGGCAGTGAAGAATTTTGCCTTTGCGACACTGACGTCATATTTCTTTAAAAAATCACCGGTAAACTTCGGATATATGCGCTGTGAAACAGGATCGAGTCCAAAAACACAAATATACGCTCCTGTCATAACGGCATCCCAGTCGCTTTCATCGACATACATGTCAATCTTGCTGAAAATACCGTTTTCAAGCACTTCTCCGTCGCCATAGAATCTTGTGACGTCACCGTCTATGATAAAATAACTTCCGTCATCGATAAAATAGAATCTTCTCCTTAAAGAATCGGGAAAGATTATATCATCAACCAGTCTTTTTCCGTTCAAAACAGCTTTTCTGAGAGATAAGCTGTGGGGGATGACAGAGATATCCGTCAGTCCCAGTCCTTCTTTTTCCTTCGCATAGGCGGGATTTTTTTCCTCTTCATCTGTCGAGGGATAAAGATATGCATTTTCTGCCAGATTCACGCTGCCTTCACCGATGGATATGATGATCCCGGGAAATCCCCTGAGCAGTTCTTTGAGGCCTATCTCACCGAAAAACATATTTTGCGAAGAAGCGTTTCCTTCAGAAAGTATTATGACATCGGATCTTTTGATAAGATCCCATGCTTTATCAGAAGTCCTGTCATCAAGGATGCATGTTTCACCTATTGTAAAACCATCATCCGTAAGTGCGGACTTAAGCTTTCGGGCAGTTATATCATTATTTTCATAATCTGCGGGATTTGCGGATATAACAAGAAGAGCGGAATCCTTACGCCAGTACTTTTTCAGCCTGTCGGAGAAACCGTTATCCTTGAGAATATGAACAGGTTCATCATCGCCGATGCCCCTGTATCCTATTAATGAACTGGTCAGAAAAATAACCATTATGAACCTAACCCTCTTGCATCATTTTAGCATTTTTGCGATTCCCATATCAATACAAAAATCATCATTGACAAGCATCCAAAACGGCCAATGATACAGTATCAACATTCCGGGAAACTCACAGATCAGCGCGCCCGAACAGCTGCATGAGCGAAAGGGATCCGAAAACAACAAATATATCTTCAGGCCCTGCTTTTTGTGCGGGAATAAGTGCTTCTTTAAGACTGCCTGCCGTTTTTATCACTGACGGAAAAGGTACCGCTTTATCCGGTCCTTTTTTTGCCATGATGGACTCCTCTTTGCAGATCATCCGGGCAGCATCAGCAAGTTCGTCAGAAGGCAGTCCCCTGACTTTGTCAGGAAGATCTATGGCAGTAAAAGTGCTTGCTCCGGGAAGCATTATCCTTAGTATGTCTTGGTAATCCTTGTCATTAAAAACACCCATTATTAAATGAATTTTTCCTGCCCGGGGAAGTGTTTCATCCCTTTCAAGCGACTCCCTTAAAGCCTCCGCCGCAGCCGGATTATGAGCTCCGTCTCTTATGATCAATGGAGATACGCTAACCTTTTCATACCTGCCGGGATGCCTGGTCCGGGATACTCCTTTTATAAAAATATCATCTGTGATTTTTTTTCCGGGAAACAGTTTCCCGAGCTTTTCTTTTATGGTTTCAAGACTGCAGAGCGCCGTCTGAAGATTGATCTCCTGAAATCTTCCGGGGAGGGGATTTACGACTTTTTCCGGCACTTTATATTCAGATGCATCAACCGGTATGGCATCGCTTTTTTGTGCACAGTCAAAAAGAGCTCCTGCCGGATCATATCTTTTTCCGCTCAAAACTATCTCCGGCATATAAGATATTATGGCAGGACATCCCCTTCTCATTATTCCGGCTTTATTGCGTGCAATAGCTTCAGGATCATTTCCCAAAAAATGCATATGATCCATACTCACCGGAGTAAAGACACAAGCCAGGGGTTTATCAAACACATTGGTGGCATCTTCCAAACCGCCCATGCCGCATTCCACTATAATAACATCTGCTTTTTTTAGTTTGAAATACAAAAATGCCGCAGCTGTCTCAGCCTCAAATGATGTGGGTTTGTGACTCATCCCCCCGGCAGCTTCCCTGACCGCCGATACGGCCTCCGCATATTCATCCTCTGTGATATTTTTGCCGTTTAATCTGATCCTTTCAAGATATTCGAATACGGATGGTGATGAATACCTTCCGGTCTTAAGACCGCATTCTAAAAGCGCTGCTTCAAGATAAGCACATACGCTGCCTTTTCCGTTGGTCCCCGCTACATGGATGACTTTTAGATCTTTTTGAGGGCTTCCCAAAAGATCAAGGAGGTGCTTTATCACATCAGTTCCCGGAACTATTCCTTTTGCTCCCGTATTATTTATGTAATTTACCGCTTCTTCATAATTCATGGATTCTATTCTATCACAATTCCGGATATGTTAATCCTTATTTGTAAATCGGCATCCCGTCCTCCGCCTTTCATCCTGTTTTCACCCTCTTTTTCACGTTTTCGCATTTTGTTTTTGCCCTCTTTTTCATGTTTTCGCATTCTTTTTTCAATCCTTGAAAACACGGCATATCAGTTGTATTATTAAAAAATTGAGGTATTGATATGCATCTTGCGGAGCTTCTGCTGCTTTCAGCAGGTCTTGCCATGGATGCCTTTACGGTATCCGTTTGCAAGGGCCTTTCTCTGAAAAAAGCCACAATAAAACACGGAATGATATGCGGTGCATGGTTTGGGGGATTTCAGGGACTGATGCCCTTTATCGGGTATCTTCTCGGATCGGGTTTTGTAAAGATCATCGACAGGTTTGCAGCCTGGGTGGCATTTATCATCCTTTCCGTCATCGGGATAAATATGCTCAGAGAAGCATTTTGGGCAGAAAAAGAGGAAGGATCCCCGGATATGGGCAATAAGGCCATGCTTGCTGCGGCGGTTGCCACAAGCATAGATGCCCTGGCCGTGGGAGTCACTTTTGTGGCTGTTCCGGTATCTGTTTTAAGCGCTTCTGTTTTTGCAAATACTGTTTTTGCATGCTTATGCATAGCCATTATAACTTTTTTGATCTCCTGCGCCGGAACAATAGTTGGAGGGGCATTCGGAAGTACCTTCAGATCAAAAGCCGTGGCTGCGGGAGGTATCATTCTCATAATTCTCGGGATCAAATCGGTCCTGGATAAATTTGTTTTTTGACATATAAAAGCCCCGGACGAGCCGGGGCTTTTGCTTTTACTTTTACTTT
The DNA here is from genome assembly GCA_946631935.1 of uncultured Lachnospiraceae bacterium. GTDB lineage: Bacteria > Bacillota > Clostridia > Lachnospirales > Lachnospiraceae > AC2028. The sequence goes on from CAMPAP010000057.1 coordinate 11,967, forward strand.
TTCTTTACTTTTTACTCTTTACCGGATTTTTCATCCGTCTTTTTTCCTTCCCTGTTCATCTTCACCATCTTATAGATGAAGATCTCAGTCGGAACCACGAGGGCAACCACGCCAAATACTATGATCGCCGCAAGAAGCACTCCTGCCATGGATGTATCTTCAGCATGGGTACTTCCCGTGTCAGGACCGTTATTTGCCGGTGTATCGGGCGCAGTACTTGCAACCACCGGCTGAGAGTCTGAACCGGCAACAGAGGCCTGAACCTGACCTTCGTCAGATGCCGGAGCCGCCGATCCGTAGCTTGCGGAGATCACTCCCTCGGTATTTGATGCAACAAACGCAGTCATCCACGCAAGCGAAGCATTCCAGTTGATGGCACACTCATTTACGGAATATGCTTCAATATGATCCAGATAACATTTGGCCGGAGGGATCTGACCTTTTTTCCAGCCGCTTCCCTTAACCCAGGGATCTTCCATTCCGCTGTTCGGACCGCCTACAAGTATTCCTGAAGGAGCCATGGGGAAATTCTCATCCACAAGATAAGCCCAGAATCTGTGATGCGGGTATTTGGATGCATGCATACCGTATCCCGTTACATAAGAATAATCATTGGCATTTCTTCCGAGAATATAGTCCATGGCACAGATCGCGCCGTTTATATAATCCGTATTTTCCGTCCTTACATATGCATAGGATATGACCACTGCATTATCCAGAACAAAAGAATTGGAGCCCCATAAATATCCCACGGACGAATCCTTGTAAGAAAGCGTGCTTGATGAATAAGGAAGACCGTACCCCTGGGCATCCTCCGCTTTTACAAAAGCATCTGCCGCCTTTACAAGGGACTTTTCGGCTTTTTCAATATCCCCACCCGGCAGATCGTTATCCGTGATCAGAAGGGAAAGGGTTCCGAGAGTTGCGGTATGTCCCCAGTCAAATGTACCAAAGGTATTGACACTCTCACCGCCCTTAAGTTCGGAAAGTACGCTGCAATAATACTCACTTTCTTTCATATGATCCAGATATGTTTTTTCACCGGTGGTGATGTAAAGTTCACAGGCCGCCCAGTAAAATTCATCACTTGCATCATCATCACCGTAAGGGCCGCCTCCGGGTGCATCCTCCATAGCGGCATACATATCCGGATGAGCAAGCGCCGCATCAAAAGCTTTTACAGCAGCATCAAGGCACTTACCGGAAAAAGCATCATCAATACCCTTCCAAAGCCTTGCACTCTGTGCCGCGCAGGCAGCCAGGTTCAGCGTTGCCGCGGTTGTGGGAGGATATACCACTCTGGGCTGGGGATCATCTGCGGGAGCAACGGCAAGACCTGTCCATTTTTCATCATGGAGCTTATGATAAGCCATGCCGTCATATTCTCCGCCATTTACCTGCATCTTAAGGATCCACTCCATCTCCCATCTTGTCTCATCGAGTATATCGGGATAGGAGTTGGAATTCTCCGGGATCAGCATCTTTCCGTCGGAAAAAACGGACTCTGTTCCGGAATAAAGAGCCAGTTCGTACATATTCTGCAAGAGCCATACGGATATACCGCCATTTACCACATATTTTCCGTGATCTCCGGCATCATACCATCCGCCGGTCCCTTCAACATTTTCCGAAGGGCCGTTATATCCCCAGACATTAAGCACCGTGCCGTTGTCATTCATATGACCGCCGCTTCTTGCAAGAGCCTGCGGATCTCCGGATGAGATATACTGACTCTCTATATCTATTCCGGACCTGTTCTGATAAAAGAAATTAAGCGAATCGTAGAGCATGGAAGAATACTCTGATGCAACACCTATCTTAAACTCCCGGGACTCTTTTCCGTCATCTGCAACAAGTTTATATATTCCGGGCTTATCCGCCTTGGAAAAATCAAGAATGTGAACCATATCTCCGGAATCTTCATCAAGCCCGAAGACCTCCGATTTTCCGGAATAAACTTCACTGCCGCTTTCATCCACAAGTGAAAACTTTATCTCTGAAGACGAATCGGACAAAAGAGTCGCCTTCTTTTCAAAATCAGCAAAATATCCAAGCTGGTTTGTAAGTATCCCGGCCCTTTCCCATTCGGGCTCAGGGACATAGTCATTCTCATCCGAAGTTTTATCCACAAGGCTCATATTATCGAATTCGATAACAGTCCCTGCAGGAAAACACACGCCGTTTGTATACTCTCCGTCACCGCCAAGATGGAATGCCCACTCGGCAACATCCAAAGACTGCGTCGCAGTAAAATCAAGATCCACGATCTTCCATTCATTTGCATTAATGCTTATCAGATCCCAGGTCGAGTCAAAATCGTAACCGTTTGACATATTATGCCAGATCTCCACATTTCCCTCGAGATTACCGATCTTGGTATAGTACCTTCCCGAATTGGAGGATCTCATTTCATAATGCACATGGTATGTATGTCCCGAAACGATCTTAAGACCCCTGTGCCGGAACTGACAATCCCATCTGTCCTCACCACCCGCGGATCTTCCACCGGGATTAATTATGGTGATCCTGTACACCCCGTCTTCTATCTCAAAATCCATTTTTCCGGTCATGGATTCCATGATATGCCAGGGAAGACCTTTCCCGTTATCAAAGTTATTTTCTCCCAGCTGTTCACCCGCTTTTACCCGCACAGTAAACAGCATGCAAACCGAAACTGTTATCTGAATAAACGCCAAAAGACAGGCGATAAAGCCTGTCTTTGATCTGTCGGATGTCTTAAACAAAACCCTCATAAAAGCTCCTTTGCGGCAAATCTTGTTGCCTCCACCATCGGTCTGTATTCTTTCCCGTTCTTGCCGTAATTGATCCTCCAGTCCAGCCTCCTAAGGCTTATGTCATCAACACAGGCAAAATAATCCATCAGATCCTTGAGACGTTTTCTGTGGTCTTCGGATATATCGGGGCATGAGATAAGAAGCTTCGAGCCTGCCTTTACGATCCTGTTAAGAATACAGTTCTCCGTATATTCTTCATAGATGCAGACCATCCGTCTCTTATCAACGGATCTGTCCCGAAGCGATGCATTCACATCCACCCTGCCTCTGATGGCACTTTCGGTGCTTGTTATCGTGACATAATCTTTTATAAGCCCTCTTTTCACCTGAAGTGTCAGACCTTCAGTGAGGATCTCTGCACACTCGTCCAGTGTCATGCTACGGAACTCCTTAATTTCTCACTCCACTTTGCAACTATGTCAGGATCATCAAACCAGTATTCCTGAAGAAGCGGGATCATCTCATATTCAACGATATTCTGAAGTGTCTCATCATCAGCGGACTTAAGATTTGAGAAATAGCTGTGTCCGACACAGAAACCTGCACCAAGTGCGGGATCGTCAGTAATGGCCTTGTTAAGCTCCTGAACACATGCAATAAGCGCATCGAACTTGGGGCTGTTGAAGGACTGACGGTATCTGATGAATCCGTCGGATTCGAAACCGGGCTGCATATCGAAGAATACGAATCTTCTGCGGAGCGCATAATCGATCATGGCGATACTGCGGTCTGCGGTATTCATAAGACCGATGATGTATATATTTCTGGGAACATTGAATCTTTCGCCGGAATACAGAAGCTGAAGTTCATTTCCTCTCTTATCGGGCTCTATAAGCATGAAGAGCTCACCGAATATACGGCTGACATTACCTCTGTTTATCTCATCGATGATGAAGAAATACTTGTTATCAGGATCTTCCTGTGCGGTACGGCAGAATTTATAGAACGCTCCTCTCTTGATATCAAAACCCGTACCTTTCTCGGAGGGTCTGAAGCCTTCGATGAAATCCTCGTAATTGTAGCTCTGGTGGAACTGGATCATCTCAACTCTCTCGGGATCCTTCTCACCCAGCATGGAATATGCAAGACGCTTTGCGGTAAATGTCTTACCTACACCGGGAGCACCCTCTATGATGATGTTCATCTTGTTTTCTACAAGCCTTACAAGTCTGTCGTACTGTTCAGGCTGCATGTAGACGTCCTTGAGGAAATCCTCCCTGCCGTAAGGAGGGTAGTTGATGGCAACTCCGTCCTCGGTACCCTGAACTTCTATTCCGAAAAGCGAATTGAGCTTCTCAACATAGTCGGTATAAGGTGTGATATCTGCAAGCATCTTAAGTGCGGACTGGAGGGGCATATCCCAGCTTCCGTTCTGTGTCCAGTCTACAAGTCTGAAATGCTTGTACTCATCATCGGGTGAATCATCGTAGATATAATCGGATTTGACGATACCGCGTCCAAGAATGGTATTGTCACCCTTTCTTACAAAAATGACATCTCCGGGCTTTATTCCGTTAACGAACTGGAATGCGGAGTATGATGAGTACTTGAAAGGCTTGGTGGGATCAATCTTGGCCATCATCGCCCTTCTTACCTCTTCCTGGGAATCATAACCTCTCAGATCTCCAAGCTGTCCCCATCTGACTGCCATTATCCCTTTTTTGAGGAATGCGTCCCATCTCTCGGAGAACTGTCCGGGAGCATACAGCCAGTATCTGACAGTATTTACATCCTCATCCGGAAGACCTGAGCCCTTGGAAAAATTCTTTGATTTTGTATCTTTTTTAACGGGGGAAAGCGATGCTTCCCATGCCTGATAAACAAGCTCCGGAATACTCTTAAAAGGACATCTGTCCGTCTGCATAAATGCGTAGATCTTGTCAAGTATTCCGAAATAGTTGGCTGAAGGAATATCATCAACGATCTCGGGGAAGGAAGCAACCTCCTCATCAGTCAGAATGCCGGACCTGAAAAGATATGATTCAACTGTGTAATCAAGGGGCATGAAAACATTGGGAGCCATCCAGTAGAGACCCTTTGTGATCTTGATGTTTCCGTTACCCTTTACCTTGAGACATATATCGAAGGACTCCGCAAGTGTCTGGCGGTTCATGGGAGTCGGAGAATTGGCATAATTAAGGGCATTTTCAAAGAATGTCCAGAGACGGTCGATATCATTCATATCTCTCTGGTCATTGAATCTGTAGAAAGTCGTATCAAGCTCGGTAAGAACGGGAATGCTGTCAAAATTCGAAGGCACCTCCGCACCAACGCCAAGAGAGATGGCAAGACCGTTCATTATCTTGATCCTGTTTTCCACAGGCATTGAAAGTCTGTTAAAAAGACCAAAGACGGTAAAAGGATCCAGATCGAAAAGCTCATTATAAAGCTCAAGTATGGGCATTGCGATATTAGCCTTCGCATATGTGCTCTTAAGTCTTTCAACCAGCTCTCTCCTGTCATTTTTGTACCTGAGCAGAGCCGTGGACATAGCCCAGTAATAATTGATCCAGTCAAGATTCATGTTCCCCATAATTTCCTCCGTTGATGTAAGAATCTTATATTCTTTAAACTTCCGCTTTTACGTCTTTATAGTCAATGGGCGGAAGAGAAAAATACTGCTTGTTGCGGATCATTTCCTCCTTGGTATCAAGGCACTCCTTGATAACATTGCTTATATCGAGAAATTCAGCCACAAGGGCAGGATCGAACTGCAAGCCGCTGCTTTCGGCGATCATTGTCATTGCCTTCTCATGGGAAAAAGGCTCCTTGTAAGGGCGGCGGCTTGTCAGTGCATCATACACATCCACAATACTCATGATACGGGCAACAAGAGGGATCTCCTCACCCTTAAGTCCTTCCGGATAACCGGTACCGTCCCATCTTTCATGATGATACCTTGCCATGAGCGACGCAATATGCGCAAAATCCTTATCCGGTATCCTCTCCTCAAGATATGAAAAAAGCTCTCCGCCGATAACAGGGTGCATCTTCATGGCATCAAATTCACTCTCGGAAAGGGATGCGGGCTTCTGAAGAACGCTGTCTCTTATGGCTATCTTGCCCACATCATGAAGAGGGGCACAGCGGCACGCTTTTTTTACAAGAGCATCGGGAAGCTCCGCCCTGTATTGGGGCATGTTCTTAAGGTGCTCTATAAAGGCGTTAAAATAAATGGATGTATTCTTAAGATGTCCTCCGGTGACTCCGTCCCTGGATTCCACAAGACCCGCAAAGGAAACGGCGATCAGATCGTACATCTGCTCCATTTCCGATATCTTTCTTGCAACGCTTTCCTCAAGATTCCTGCGGTAAGCGGCAAGCTCTATCTGGGTCTCTATACGCTTCTTCATTACAGGGCCCACAAAAGGCTTGGTGATATAGTCCACAATACCCTTGTTAAAGCCCTCCACCTCCACATCAGCACTGGTGTCGGCAGTAAGGAAAATGACCGGGATCTCTTTATATGCGGGAGTTTCCTTAAGGATCTTTAACATCTCCATACCGTTCATTCCCGGCATGATAAAGTCAAGAAGGATAAGATCCGGGATCACTTCCTTCAGGATCTTAAGACCCTCTTCTGCGGAAAGAGCCTCGTAAAGCTCATATGTATCCTCTAAAACAGTACGTGCTGCGGCATGATTAAGTGCCACGTCGTCTATCATAAGTATACTTTTGCGTTTTTCCATAAAGCACTCCGTATCACCGAGGTTATATGACCATGTCTTAAAAATTTTACCAAAATCCGAGGTTTTTTTAAAGATTTTTTGTCATTATTTGATGAAAAAAAGGGAAAAAAAAGAGCCCGCCCCCGCATACCGGAAGCAGGCTCACAAAAGCTTATTTTCGCTCAAAAAGCGTCTCTTTGCAGGAAACAACCTTATCGGCAAGACATACTATCCAGGCCTCCCTGCTCCTTGGGATCCTTGTCAGATTAAGAGGCCACATATGGCACCAGATTATATGCTCCTCATTTTTATTGAGATCAAAATATTTACGGGCATTTTCAAGTGCTTTATCAGCATGATGATATCCGTGAAGCTTGCCCTCATCGTCAAAATCATGCCAGTCATAAAGATAAAAATCATGGAGCATGGCGCCCTTAAGAAGAGTCTTTTTGTCGGAATGGAGATGAAATCTCTTGTCAATACGGTAACTGAGTCCGGCGACCGACTTACAATGCTGATAAGTGGAGATCTTTCCGTGCTGGATATACTTCTTCATCTCCTGAACGCGTGCTGATCTCTTGATATCCTTAAGGGTTTCCCTGATTATTCTCTTGTCTTCTTTTGAGATTATATTTTTCATATGATTTACGTGTTTTTTATTATATAATAAATAACCGGTTTGACAATAATGAAAAAAATACTCGGATTTTTGAAAAAAGAATTAATGCTTTCGGTATCAGTCGTCGCGGCCATCGTCTCGCTTTTCATCACTCCGCCGTCTGCTGACCTGATCAAAAATGTCGACTGGCATACTCTCGGCACGCTTTTTATGATGCTTTGCGTGCTGGAAGGTTTTAAAAGAGAGAATATCTTCAGACCTCTTCTCCTTTGGTGTACCCGTTTTAAAACGATGTGCTCTTTGTCTCTTTTCCTGATATTCGGTGTGTTTTTTACCTCCATGTTCGTAACAAACGACGTTTCCCTTATCATCTTCGTTCCCCTTACCATGATACTTTTCAAGGGAGCCGGCAGGGAAAAATATATCCTTCCCGTAATAACACTTGAAAACATCGCGGCAATAAGAGGGTCATTGCTGATGCCCTTCGGAAGCCCGCAAAATCTCTTCTTTTACGGAAGATTCGGTATATCCGCATTGGATTTCATTATCATGATGGCGCCCCTTGCAGGTATTTCGGCGCTGCTTCTTATCGTTTTTGTACTTATGCTTTACAGAAAAGAGTTAAAAGAAAGCTACAGTGCGGATATAAAACACATTACGGACGATTGGGAAAACAGATTCAGAATAAGAAGAATATCCTACATTGCACTGTTTCTGATGGTGCTTGCGGTGATAGTCACAAGAACGGACTACTGGATGTGGGCAGCCGGCATAGTTGTTGCCGTGATATTTATCGTAAACAGAGAATTGTTTAAGCATGTGGATTACGTGCTCATCATCACATTCTTCTGCTTCTTTATTTTCTCGGAGAGCATTGCGGCATCCCCTGCGATCTCATCTTTTTTGTCAAAGGCCGTAGCGGGACACGAATACGTGTGGATCCTGGCTCTCAGCCAGATAATATCAAACGTCCCGTCATCCATCGTGCTCTACCCGTTCTCGGCAAACAATACAGCTCTTATCTACGGTGCAGACACAGCGGGACTCATATCTCTTATAGGTTCCCTTGCATCCGTTATCAATTACAGGATCTACGTACGGGAATACCCGGGTAAGGGAAAAGCCTTCATAAAAACCTTCACCCTTATCAGTTGGGCATTTTTCGCAATCGTCGTCATTCCGGGATATCTGCTCAGCAGGATGTAACAGATTTTTTTCTTACAGAACAAACTCAGAGATCAGCCTTCCTATCCTTCCGATATCAACCTGACCCTTAAACTCAAAGGTTGCGGTAAATCCGTTTGAAAACATGATGAAAAGTTCGGAATCGGAGACTATCTCTATAAGCCCCGGTGTCTGGATGGAAAAATACTGTATCTTGGAATAGGGCATCACACTGAAGGACTTTCTTTTGCCTGTTATACCCTGGACATCTATGGCGATAATGCGCTTATTCGTCATAACAAGCTGGTCCCTTATGGTCTGAAAAGCAAAGATGATATCTTCTCCGTTTACAAGAAGTCCCTGAACCTCTGCCCTTACATTTTCAACTTCGATGGGCTTTAAATTAAATACGCTGTTCTGATTAAAATTTATGGCCATTTTGATTCCTTTCAGTTCTCAATCGTGTTTACGGGTTTTTTCACAACTACCGTATAACCCTCGGCTCCATATACGCCGTTCATAAAATCCCTGAGCAAAAGTTCCGCATTCTCACCTGCTTTGTCAAGTATTCCCCTGTCGATGGCATTCTGCTTTTCTTCGATCTCTATGGAGGAAATATCCCCTGCAAGTGTCGAGACCGAAATGCGGTTAATGGGACT
>CAMPAP010000058.1 GCA_946631935.1 uncultured Lachnospiraceae bacterium
TGTCGCTTCGTCCCCTGCATCTTCTCTTGGCATATTTGCGGTAAGACCTTCGGCCGAGATAGCTTTCGGAGAGTTTGAAAAGATAGCTCTTGGAGAAAAAGAGAGACTATGCAGAGCCGGAGAAAGCTATGAAGCACTTATGACTGAGGTCAGAAAAGATCTCGGAGACAGCATTTCCAAGGCGTTTGCGGGCATTGATGCGATCGCTTCGGAGCTTGGCCTTGAGATAAATGATGAAACAAGACGTCATATAAAGATACTTTCATATAACACCATGGAGATCACTCCGGAGAATATCGAAAGAGTTGCAGAGGCGGATGCAAAAGTAAGAGGCGTCATCGGTAAAATGAAGCCCGCCGCAGTTCTTGACATGATAAGGAACGGAATCAATCCTCTGGAAAAGAGTTTTGATGAGATCGAAGAATTCCTTGATAACAGGGAATCCGGTAAAGGATATGAAAGACAGTCCGAAAACTACGCAAGATATCTTTACAGCCTTGAAAAAACGGGAGAGATAACCGAAGAGGAAAAAGATGCCTATATCGGCATATACAGACTCATAGACAAGATAGAAGGACTGAGCGGCGCCGCTATCGGAGCGGTGGTCGATTCGGGAATGAAACTTGAGTTTGCCAACCTCTTATCTGCTGTCAGAACAAGACATGCAAAGGGCATGGACGTAAAGATTGATGAAAACACGGGCCTTGCCGAGATCGTCACCACCGGAAAGTCCATTACGGATCAGATAATGAGTGCGTTTTCCGACAGTTCTGCGGATTATTACGAGGATGAAGCAAGGAACATGAGGCAGATGGCGGAATTTTCGGAAAACGCCGCAAACTTTACCCAAAATGCCGGGGCGGAGGAAAACCTTGCAAATCTTAGCGCTGCAGAAAATCTTTTGTCTTCGGACGATGATTTTTATAAGACTCTTACCCGCGATGACAGGAAAGAAGCAAGGGATAAAAAAGAGCCTTCAGCTGTTAAAAAGATAGCTGAGGATGCCATGGACCGGATAGCAGATTCCGATGACATCGTGGAAGAATACCAAAAAGTGCTCGAAGAAATCGGCAAAAATGCACAAAGCATGACCTTTGAGGCAGGTGCGGTGATAGATGTAAAGGCCATGCAGCAGATAAACAGGCAGATATCATTAGCAGTAAGAGCGGCAGAAAGCGGTACGGAAGAGTATTATGTTCCCGTGACGATAGGGGATGAGGTGACAGGGGTCAGAGTATCTTTTGTCAGATCGGAAGGATCATCACAGGCGGACATTTCTTTTAAGACACCTTCGGATAACGTTTGCAAAGCCCGTATCGAGATATGGGAAAATGAAGTAAATATGCTCATAAACGTAAATGCAGACGAGGATGTTAAGAAATTAGGGTCAGCTGCCGATATATTTAGTGCATATATAAAAGAAAAGGGTTTGGAAATAAAGGATATAAAGGTCATAAAGACCGAAAACCCTGATAATACATACGAAGTACAGAGCAGGGAAGCTTCTGAGCGCAGACCGGAGGGAGCCGGTCGAAAGCAGCTGTTTGAGATATCGAGAGATTTTCTCAAGGCAGTTAAGGAGAACTATTTATGAGAATCAATTACAACGTTTCGGCAATGATCGCCAATAACTCCCTTAAAAATAATGACGATCTTCTCAGTTCGTCTCTCCAGAAATTATCATCAGGCTTTAAGATCAACGGAGCCAAGGACAATCCCGCAGGACTTGCAATGGCAAAGAGAATGAACGCCCAGATAGTCGGCACAAAAACTGCCGATGATAATACAATGGACGGAATTTCCGTAATAGAGACTGCGGACGGAGCTCTTTCCGAAGTTACCGACATCCTCCAGAGGATGAATGAACTTGCGGTTCAGGCATCAAACGGCACCATGAACGATGAAGACCGCAAGATCATCAATGATGAGATCAAGCAGTTAAAAGAAGAAGTGGACAGAGTCTCCAAATCGACGGATTTCAACTCACAGCCTCTTCTTAACGGCTTTTACGATTACAAAGCATATACCAATAAATTTGATGTCAAGGTCATGACCTACTCCAAGGAGATTGCCGCTGATACCTATACTTTCAGCAATATCAGCTGGAATACGAACGCAGAAGGCGAGGTTCAGGTCACGGTTGCCGATGAGAACGGCGATACGGATACATACCGCGGTGAAATGATCGATGACATCATAACCATCAAGGGAAGCGATGATTTTGAGATGAAATTAAAAGTTCCCGCCGGAGCATCGGGCAATATTGCTAAGCTTGATGTAGAGTGCACCGGTGTCGGAGCCATGAGACTCCAGGTGGGATCAAATGAGGGCCAGGTGCTTGAAATGGCGATCCCCGCAGTAAACCTCGATAATATGGGTCTTTCCGGTCTTGATCTTACGACCGAGGACGGTGCAAAAGAAGGGATCGACAGGATCAAGAACGCACTGACATTTATCAACAAAGTAAGAGGCCAGCTGGGAGCATATCAGAACAGACTCGAGAATACCGATGCAAGACTTGATATCACAACCGAGAACATGACAAGCGCATATTCAAGGATAATGGATGTGGATATGGCTGAAGAGATGACAAACTATTCAACCTACACCGTCATGACCCAGGCAGGAACATCCGTACTTGCACAGGCAAACGACAGACCTTCAACAGTCCTTCAGCTTCTTCAGTAAATACGAAAATGATTTTTTTATAATAAAGCAAGACAGGAGGAATTGACATGACAGACGAACTCAAGCATGAATTCACAAGAAGGATAAGCTCCGCCAATTCAACAGAGCTTGTTGTGATCCTCTACGATATGGTCCTTTGCTATACCGATGATGCAGAGGAAGCTTTAAAAACAGATAACGATCATGAATTCTTTTCATCCATATCAAGGATAAGAAACTGCATCAATGAGCTTATGTGCTCCCTCCATATGGAATACGAGCCCGCATCGGCACTGCTTTCCCTTTACAGATACTGTATCAGAAAGCTATCAACCGCAGGTATCAGAAAAAGCATTGCAGCTTTGGATGAGATCAGAAAAGTAATGAAACCCCTGAGAGATTCATATGCAGAGCTGGTAAGCCTCAATACATCAGGTCCTGTAATGAACAACTCGGAAACCGTATATGCCGGATTCACCTACGGAAAAAATGCTGTAAACGAAAGCCTTGTAGGAAATACCAACAGAGGAATGCTGGTTTAAGTAAGGTTTTTTGCAGAAAATAACAAAATGCACAATCAAAGGAACCCTTGAAATTCAGGGGTTCCTTTTTGTTTGCGACAGCAGTGTCATAAAATTTATGTAGTTGTTTCACGAAAATAAAAAATATATCAAAATGCTATTGAAATCCTGAAAACGCAAATATATAATCGCTTTAACAATCATATTCCGGATAAGATTTCCGGGATGAAGCAGGAGGCCTGGACATAAAGTCCATGATACTGCAGGGTAAATAAGGCGTTTTCTACATCTGTCTTATACCTTAGGGAAGATCTTCCCGACAATCCATTAACCAATAATCAAAAACGGAGATTGATCATGCTGATAATGATCGCATTTCTTGCGATAGCAGGCATTTATGATCATCTTTTGCACAGGATACCCAACTATCTGACGGGAATAATGTTTGCAGCCTGCGTCATATATAACCTGGCGGTTTTCGGCGCAGCTTCTCTTGTATCCGCAGTGCTTGGAGGGATCGCAACAGTGGCTTTTATGTATCTGTTTTACGCCATCGGTGTACTGGGCGCCGGAGATGTAAAACTGTTTGCGGTCTGCCGGGGCTTCTTTGGATCCGGCAGGTTCTTATACTTTGTTTTTATTTCCTTTCTCATTGCAGCGGTCTTCGGTCTTATGAAAACTGCTATAAAAGGGGATCTGTTCAGAAGATGGCTCACTTTAAAAAAATATATATGTCGCAGCCTGAGAACAGGGAAACTGACACGGTATCACTGCAATAAGGAAGCAGAGGAAAAGGCAGGAGTGCCGATTGCCGGGGCAATGTTTATAAGCGCACTTTTGGGTATCGGGGGTATGTATTAGTGAAGAAGCAGGAAAAAGTTTTGGTTTTATACGATCCGGATGAAGAATATTCGGCTCTGATGTGTGAATATCTTTTGGGATGCAAGGGTCTGCCATGGAAAATAGTATCCTGCACAGACAGAAAGGATCTGGATGTTTTTTGTAAGGGACATATGCCGGATGTGATATTGTCTGCGGCCTCAATGTATGACGGCTCCCTGGACAAACTGTCGAAAAACAAACCGATAATCCTTGATGATACGGGGGATGTAACATGTTCGGATGCCGTTGCAAAATATCAGCCGGCTGAAGATACGTTACGGGGAATACTCAGGATCTATTCTGGATACATGAGTGCGGAATGCATGCCTGAACTTTTGCCGGAGGGAGAAAGATCAAAACTGATCGGGGTATTTTCTCCCATTAGAAGATGTTATCAGACTACATTTTCGGTTTTCATGGGAAGACTTCTTTTAAAAAAAGGAAAGGTTCTGTATCTGAGTTTTGAATTCTGTGAAGGATGTGAAGAACTGACCTCCGGCGGAAAAGACGGAACACTCTCTGATCTGATCTATTTTATCAAAAGCCCCGGTCCGGTTTTTTCCATGAGGTTCAGATCCATGATAAAGACTATAGCAGGACTTGACTACATTCCCTGTGCGGTTTCCGGAACGGATATTGCGGATATACCGGCCACAGAATGGAAAACTTTTCTTGAAAGGATATGCGTTCTTGAAAATTATTCGTATGTGATCCTCGACCTTTCGGAAAGCGTACGGGGTATCTTTGACGTTCTCAGGTTGTGTGACTGCATATTTACCATTACGGGAAATGATCTTATTGCAAAAAGAAAAATTGAAAGCTACGAAAACGTACTGACTCTGTACGACTACGACGATGTCAGGGGGAAAAGCATTAAGTGCAATGTTCCATATGTAAAAAGAGTGCCACCCTTTGACAGCGATTTATGCGGAGGAGAGCTTATTGATTTCATAAGCACTCAGATAGGGGCAATAGTATGAATATTTCAGAAGCAAGAGAGCTGGTGAAAGAGTCGGTAAGAAACACTTTAGGCTACGGAAATGAATATACCGACGAGGAAGTTTCCGAAATAATCGATAATTGCGTTATTTCTACGGAGGAATTAAGGTCTCTTCCTGTTTCTGAAAAACGAAGGATAGGAAAGGAAGTATTTGATTCTTTAAGACGGCTGGATATATTACAGAGCTTTATCGAGAACAGGGACGTTACTGAAATAATGATAAACGGATACAAAAACGTCTTCGTGGAAAAAGCAGGTGCTTTATCGAAGCTCGATGCGGGATTTGATTCGGAAGAAAAGCTGATGGATGTGGTACAGCAGATAGTTGCCGGCTGTAACCGTACGGTAAATGAGGCGTCTCCCATAGTGGATGCAAGGCTTACTGACGGCTCAAGGGTAAACATAGTATTACCTCCGGTGTCTCTTTCCGGCCCCGTTATCACTATCCGAAGATTTCCTGAAAAACCCGTGACAATGGAGGGGCTGTTAAATTACGGATCCATAACAAAAGAAGCAGCTGATTTTCTGAAAAAACTTGTCATATCAGGATACAACATTTTCATAAGCGGAGGAACCGGAAGCGGGAAGACAACATTTCTAAATGTTTTGTCCGGGTTTATCCCTTCGGATGAAAGAGTGATAACCATCGAAGACAGCGCCGAACTGCAGCTGCAGGGAATTGATAATCTGGTCAGGCTTGAAACAAGAAGCAGGACCTCAGGAGCGGAGGAGATAAATATAAGGGATCTTATAAGGTCATCACTGAGAATGAGGCCGGACAGGATCGTTGTAGGTGAAGTCAGGGGCGGAGAGGCATTGGATATGCTGCAGTGCATGAACACCGGACATGACGGATCAATGTCCACGGGACATGCAAATTCATCTAGGGATATGCTTTCAAGACTTGAAAACATGGTTCTTATGGCAGCAGAGCTTCCCCTTCCTGCAATAAGGCAGCAGATAGCATCCGGAGTGGATATCATAGTACATTTGGGAAGACTGAGGGACAGGACAAGAAAAGTTCTTAATATTTCGGAGATAGATGGTTATGAAAACGGAGAGATTAGGATCCATACAATTTATTCCTTTTGTGAAGAAGGTTCTGAAAACGGACGTGTTATCGGAACTCTTGTTAAAACAGGGAATCTTAAGCAGACAGGAAAGCTGTTATCCGCGGGATTACAGATATCCTGAATGGGATATCAGATCACTTTTCATGGCGTTTGCAAAGTCTTTCATTTGTGTTGTTTTGTTGTCTTATTTTTTTTACAGAAGTATCTGGGCAATGATTCCTCTTTCGGTCGTAGGTATATGTGTCTTCATAAAAACAGGTAAAGAAAGATCCAAGGCAGACAGGCGGATCCTTGAATCACAGTTTGAAGATGCGATCAAAGCAGTGGCTGTCGCATTGAAATCAGGATATTCGGTGGAAAACGCATTTATACAAAGCGGCCGGGACATGGGAAGGCAGTACGGGGAAAACTCACTGATATTTAAGGAACTGGAAAGCTTGCGAAGGGGACTTGTGATCAATATAAGTCTTGAAGACATGCTTAATGATCTCGGATCAAGAAGCGGATGTGATCCCATAAGAGACTTTGCGGGAGTTTTTTCCATATCCAAAAGGTGCGGCGGAAATATGGTCAATACCATAGAAGCCTCCACGGAAACCATATCTCTTATGATCGAAACAAGGCAGGAAATCGGGGCGGCTTTATCGGGAAGAAAAATGGAACAGAATGTCATGAAGATAATGCCATTCGGAATACTTACATATGTGGGTATCAGCAGTCCCGGATATTTTGATCCTTTATACGGAAATATCATGGGAATTGTGTTAATGACAGTACTGCTGGCAGTATACATAGCCGCATATGTTATCGGAGACCAAATACTTGAATCACTTGAAGAGGATTAGAAAATGGCTGACAGGATCTCAGAATGGATATTTGAAACTTTTCTAAATAAAACCGGCAGAGCGGCAGATAAGAATCTTACTAAAAAACTGATATTCCTAAACCCCTGTGAGGATACTGAAAAGCTATACCGTGATTTTAGTGTCAAAAGGATCAAGGCGGTTCTTTTGGTGATTTTTTCGGGAGTGATGCTAATCGCATTTACGAAGATCAGTCTTTGCCTGAACCGAAACGTTGAAGGAAACATTATTGAACGAAACGAGTGGGATGGAGAAGGGAAAAAAGTAGAACTTACCGCATCTTACGGTGAAATGTCTGCGGATATAGGAATAAAAGTAGAGAGCAGGACTTTGTCCGAAGAGGAAATCGAAAAATATACGGAGGCATTTGAGGATGATCTTCCGTATCTGATACTTGGAGAAAATGAAGATCTTAACCATGTAAGCTCGGATCTTGAACTGAAAGAAAAATACGACGGGTATCCGTTTCAATGTGAATGGAGATCCTCGGATACGGAACTGATAAGAGCTTATAACGGTAAGATCAGCACGGGGAATGAAGGGGAAGCGGTCCTTACTGTCATTTTTTCTCTTGGGGAATTCGAAAGGAGTAAGGAAATAAACATCAGGGTTTGTAAACCCATTATGTCCGATGAGGAGTTTTTTGGTGAGGAAATAAGAAAAGCAGTGATGCAAAGTGAGCTGGAGGGAAGAAACAATAAAGAGTTTATCCTTCCTGAGAATGTATCCGGTCATAAACTCAGATGGGAATACAGACAGGAGGATAATTCCCTTCTGTTTGGAGTTTTGTTTCTGATAGCCGGAGTTGTTGTGTACGGCGCCTCAGAGAAGGATCTTGAAAGATCCGTTAAAAAAAAGAAGAAAAACATGCTGGGGAGTTATCCCAGGGTGCTCAGGGAAATGTCTCTTTATGTTGGTGCCGGAATGACAGTAAAGGCAGCTTTTAAACGCATCGCAGAAGAAGGAAAACAAAACGGAAACGAGCTGATATTTGAGGAAATGAGACTTGCCTGTAATGAGATGAACAGCGGCATAAGCGAGGGTGAATGTTATGAACGTTTCGGAAACCGTACGGGACTGGGGGAATATATAAAGTTTGCGGGACTGCTGAGCCAGACTCTCAGGAGGGGCAATCCCGGTTTCAAGGAAAGGCTCAGGGATGAAGCGAGATTATCCATGAAAGAAAAAGCGCTGAAGGCAAAGAGGTCCGGAGAGGAAGCCCAGACAAAAATGCTTGCTCCAATGATGATGATGCTTGCCGTTGTTATGGTGATGATAATGATACCGGCCATGACCGGAATGAATATATAGAAGGAGGAAAACATATGCAAAAACTGAAAAACATAAAAGATTTTATGCGTGAAGATGATGGAATGGGAACGGTGGAGGTGATCCTGATCATCGTGGTCCTTGTAGGCCTTGTGATCATTTTCAAGGGAAGGATCACGGAGATCGTTGAAAGACTTTTTGATAAGATCTCAAGACAAACGGATCAGGTATGATGCGGGGCAGAGAATGCGGATATCTGACGGTATATATGACACTTACCCTGGCTGTGCTTCTTTCGCTTTGTCTGACGATGGTGGAGGGGGCGAGGAAAAGCGCGATGAGAATGCAGGCTGAGGTGGTCACTTATACCGCAATGAGAAGTGTCCTTGCAGAATATAACAGGGAACTTGCAAAACAATACAATATTTTTGCCGTGGATTCATCGTATGGAACAACGTTGTCCGGAGCAGATACGGTTTCGGATCATTTTTCAGGATATATGAACAAAAATTACGAATATGAAGTTGTATATCCGTGGGCAAGGAACAGGGATTTTTTGGCAGCTCATCCGGATAACTGTTCAGTCAGCGGCATCCGGTATCTTACAGATGGTGATGGAAGGGTATTCAGAGAATGCGCGATCGATGCGATCAAGGATGATTATGGGATCGTTGCAGCCCGAGAGGTCATTGACTGGGCATCATCTTCGGAGATAAGGGCAGCAGACAGTATGGATGTTTATGCTGACATGAGCGGTAAGGACGGTACAGTATCAAGGGCTGCATCTGCTGAAAGAAGCAGGAGACAGGCTAAAAGAGATCAGGAGGAACGTGACTATGAAGCATCCTGTAAAGCTGCGGAGGAAAAAGGGGAACCTTCGCCCCCGCCTCCGGATTATACGGATGTTCCGGAAGAGTACAGATCCCCTGTATCGGGAATTGCCGAAACTGCAAAGACCGGAATACTCGGACTTATTCTGGATGATCCGGAAAATCTTTCGCGGAGGTATCTTGATACGGAGAAGATCATATCCGGCCGAATGGCAGCAGGAATGATAAATGCCGGAAATCTTGAATATGAAAATCCGGACGAAAGCCTGGCGGATGAAGTGCTTGGCAAGGCGCTTTTTGGAGAGTATCTCATCAGGTACATGGGTTATTACGGAAGCACATCCCCGGATGATGCTCTGTGGTATCAGATCGAATACATTATTTCCGGAGAATCGTCAGATACGGAAAACCTTAACAAGGTTGTCTGCATGATTTTGGCAATAAGGGCAGGAATGGATCTTTTGTATCTGGAGAGCGACAGCGAAAAAAAGAATGAGGCGGAGCTTCTTTCAGCAGCAATCTGTACCTTATGTATGATCCCGTCCATGACAGATACACTTACTCAGGCCATACTCGCAGGATGGGCTGTAGCTGAAGCCAGGTATGACGTAAGAACTCTTTTGGGCGGGGGAAGGATCGATTTTATAAAGTCATCAAGAACATGGCATACAGGCCTTAATATGGCTTTGTCCAACGCTGAGACAGGAAGCGGCGGCAAGTCAGAAACAGGCATGTCATACAAGGATTACTTAAGGATCTTTTTGTTTATGTGTGATACGGACATTATAACGGCGCGTGCAATGGATATTGCCGAATCAGATATCCGTTTGACAGCAGGGAATATGAATTTTCGAATGGATGCCTGTGCTGAGATGATAGAGTGTCAGGCTGATATTTCAAACATTTTCGGAAGCAGGGTAAATATAACAAGAAAACCCAGGTACAGATAAAAGATCCCAAAACAAAATGATATTTTTACTTACTTATGAATAATGAAGGGGAACAGAGCAGAGATGTCTTTTTTATGCCGGGCAGGCCAACACAAACACACCCTGTTTGATCATAAAAAAAAATATAGAATTTCTTCTCCGGGACGACAACTACTACACAGGTCTGCCCGCATAGAGAAGACATCTCTGCTGCAGGGCAGTATGACAGTGGAAGCATCAGTTATTCTGCCATGCTTTCTGTTCTTCTTCATTAATCTCTCCTCCAGTCTTGAGATGATAAGACTTCAGTCGAATGTCCAGTATGCGCTTCACAAAGCCGGAAATGAAGTGTGCCTGTACGGAAGCCTGCTGACGGAGGAATTAAAAGAAATGGGTCCTGCGGGCCATGGAGGATCAAAGCAGGAAAGCGCTCCCGGAGATGCAGGCGATGAAGCTGATCAGATCTCCGAGCTGATTACCGGAATGCTGCTTTCGCAGACCTACGTAAGATCAGCCATGGAAAGTGAACTTACGAAAACATATCTTGAGGAAAGTCCGCTGAAAAAAGGACCGGATAGTTTCGATTTTGCCGGAAGCTTGTTCGATGAAAACGATATCGTGGATATACGTCTTACATATGGGGTGGAAACACCGATAAAATGGATATCTCCTGCGGGTTTCAGTATGCCGGCAAGATTTTACGGACATCTTTGGAACGGATATGAACTGGAGGGCGAAGGGCTTGCTCCGGTGCAGGAGCAGATAGTTTATATTACCGATGACAGTGAAGTATATCATGTTACGACAACATGTACTCATTTAAAGCTGAGTATACGTCCTGTTTCATATGCAGATGTAAGCGGCGAAAGGAATACCGGAGGAGCCAGATACTATCCATGTGAGGTGTGCGCTTCAGGGAGTGCTCCGGGTGTTGTATATGTGGGATCATGGGGAGACAGATATCACTATTTGGATGATTGCTATACCCTTACAAGGTCATATACCGCAGTGCCGTTATCCGAAGTGGAGGACTCCCACAGACCCTGTATGAGGTGCGGAAAATGAGACTGTATATGATCCTGATGTTCTTTATTCTTTTGTTAATGTCCATATGGGATATTAAATGTCAAAAGATACCACGAGGCCTTATCCTGTCAGGATTTTTGGTTTCCGGTATCAGGATGATTTTCCTGTTTATGAGTGAGGGGCCTCTTGCGGAACGGCTGTTTCTTACCTGCAAAGCTCTGTTGGGGGCCCTTCCGGGTTTGATCATGGTCGTGTTGTCATATTATACGGACAAGATTGGCCGTGGTGACGGGATGGTCATTACGATAACCGGTTTGTGTGAAGACTTTCTTTTTTCAATGATACTTGTGTGCATGGCGTGTATTTTTATGGCACTTCCCGGTGCGGTTATGCTTTTTTGCGGAAAGATCGGGAAGAACACAAGATTTCCGTTTGTTCCTTTTGTCATGGCTTCATTTATTATCCTGAAATTATTATCCATAGCAAAGATGGGAGGAATTGTTTAATGAAAAATATTAAGGCAGGCAATGGCGGATATTTTACCGTAGAAGCGGTTCTTATCCTGCCGATAGCCCTTGCGATCATACTTCTTGTGATGCAGATCTGGTTTTTCAGGTATAACAGAGTGTTGCAGGAAACGGATACCTGCGGAGTTTTAGTCAGAAGCTCTCATATGCAGGATCTTGATGCGGAAGAGAGAGCGGAATATGTCACAGCCGAACTGCAAAAAAGATATAAAGATAAATATATTGCCTGGAATTTTGGAGAGATCAATACATCCGTATCCAAAGGAGTCCTTACATGCAATGTGTCAGCAGGAAGCGGTCTCTCACCGGGATCTTTTGCCCCGTGGTCAGGGGGACCTGAGTCTGAAGCTGTTACCGAAAGAAGTACGGGTACGGTGTCTGAGGTTTTTATTATCAGGAGCTATAGAAAACTGCTCGGAATAGATGAGAAGATCAAAGATCTTTCCGAGGGCTGAAAAGGGGAAAACAATGATCGTAAGTGAATATATAAAGGGGCTTAAAAATAATTATGTAAGGATCAGGGAACTCAGTCTTCCGGACGAAAGGAAGTACCAGTACTGCATTATGAAGAGGGGCGGAATATCCGGTTTTCTTCCTTTTGAGATCAGATATATCGATACGGATGCATATATGTATTATGACATTACATCAAAGCAGAACATCAGCACCCTGTACTCAAAAAAGCCTTTGGACAGAAAATGGATCGGGGATTTTTATGCGGCCATGAAAAAGGTGAAAAACGAGGCGGTAAGATTTTTGCTTGATCCGTCAAATATAATCTGGAATCCGTCCAATGTGTACAGGGATCTTACAAGCGGCCAGTTTTCATTTTTGTACGTTCCATATCTTGATGATAATAACGGGATGTCGGAAATGATGGATTTTATACTGGAACATGTGGATTACTCCGATGAGGAACTGGTGAAGTGTATCTACAGCGTAGCGGAACAGTATAAAACATCAGGAGATATATACCTTAGTGAAAAAGTATTTTTGGATATTGAAGGAATAAAAATCGATCCGGAAAATACGGATGTATCAGTAAGTGATGATGTGATGGAAAAAGATCCCGAAATGAAGGATGTTCCTGAAAATACGGATAAAAATGACCGTACATTGGATGATATATATGAAAATGCCGAAAAGATAGGTAACGGCTTTAAGGGAATAGGTGAACGCCCTCTTCATCTGAAACCTACTGCAAAGGATAACGATAAAAAGAAACGGCAGCAAAACGTTGGAAAAAGCATGGGACTTTTCTCATTCATAAAAAGAGCCAAGGAAAGAGATGCATTTTTAAGAGACGAATACGGGTATGGAAACGAATTGGAGGGCATGGGAGCGGTGGCAGAAGAACTCCTGTACAGCGACAGAGAAAATGAGGATAGTCAGGAGGGAACTTTATATCTGGATATATCGGAGGAAGAAAAGAAGATAAGAATGGAAAGCGAAACCGGGGCACTTTTGTATGTATTTGACGGGGATTCCTGCATCATAGGAAAAAAAGAAGCAGAAGCCGATCTTGTGATAGATGATGCCGGAGTGAGCCGGATGCATGCAAGAGTATTTCTTAAGGACGGGGATTATTATCTTGAAGATCTGAACTCAACCAACGGAACATTTAAAAATGGTCTGAAACTGAAACCATATGAACAAAAGAAGCTAGAAAGAGGAGATGAGATAAAGATCGCAACAAGAAGAATATTTTTCAGATAGCCGCAGAAAATGGCATGAACAAACCCGGCACCGGATGTGATCATCCGGTGCTTTATTTGTTGATAATCCTTCAATATGGTATATTAGAATGCGTAGGATTTTAACCAAGGAGAGACTCAGGTGTCCGAAGATAAAGAATTTGATAAAGCACTTGAAAGGATGAAGAGCAGCTTTGCGGGAAAGGATGGGATAATCCACCTTTTTGAGCAGGGATACTCATTTGGTGAGATCCAGTCATCCATGGATTTTCCTTTTTCTATGGAAAAGATAGGAAGGACCGTCTGGGAGTACCTGATTTCCAATGAAACCATACTTTTGAGGGACCCCCTGTCCGGACAGGGCAAGGAAAATGCAACGTATGTCAAAACCGTCGGTGCATACGGAAAGCAGTCTTTCGTAAAGGTTGTCGGAGATGAAACCGATGAGAAGACGATCAGGTTCAGGAAGATGATCCTTAATGTTTCCCATGATATTTTCGACGTCCTTGCAGGCACCGAGATCGGTAAGGTCGAGAAGTTCATAAAAGAGAATTCATCCGGCGGCCCTGATTATGTCAGCGTTGATTTTGGAAGGCTTAAGACAAGGTCAGGAAACGAATGGATCACCATGTTGTCGTCTCTTTCCGGTGAAGAGAGGGATTACGTTGAAAACCTTCCCTGGCAGAACAGCCTCGGCAGTGTTTATCACAAGATAGATGACAGACTTATCAAGGTTTTGTACAGCCTGGAAAGATCAGGATTTCTTCCCGGGGTGTATTATTTTGCCGTAAATGAATAAATGACGAAGATGGGCCCGGACGGAAGGAGCAGATATGGTCATAAACATATATTACGGAGGAAGGGGTTCGGTTGACGATCCTACGATTCCCGTCATAAAGAGAATGAAAAAGGTTTTGGAAGAGCTCCGTGTGGAGACAAATCTTTATAACCTTTACGAGTATAAAAATACGATCCCGACTTTGTCCAGGACTGTTAAGGAAGCCGACGGAATCGTGCTTGCTTCCACTGTTGAATGGTTCGGAATGGGCGGATATATGCTCCAGTTTCTTGATGCGTGCTGGCAGTTCGTTGACAAGGCGAAGATAAGCGAGATCTATATGATGCCTGTGGCCATGGCCAAGACCTATGGGGAAAGACAGGTCCTTGCGGATCTTTCGAATGCATGGGAAACCCTTGGAGGAAGAGTTTTGACAGGGCTTTCCGGTTATGTGGAAAACCATCTTGACCTTGATCTTAACGAAGAGTATATCTCCATTATCGAAACCCAGGCAGAAAAGCTTTATCGCGGGATCAATCAGAAGCAAAAGACATTTCCCTCCAGCAAAAATGCACTTACCGAAAGGATCGGTGCTCCGGATCCGCTTCATCTGTCGGAAGCAGAAGCTGAGCAGCTTTCGGAATATGTGTCCGACGAAGAATATGTCCGCACTCAGAAGGAAGATATCAAAGAGCTTGCGGGATTGTTCCAAAATAAGCTTCAGAGCGAAGATGAAAGCAGTGAGGAGGAGTACATCAGCGAGATCAAAAGGGCATTTAAACCCTCCCCTGATGTTTCCGGCACTTTTGTCATAAAGATAGAAGAAAAGAAAAATGAACTTGTCATAAAAATATCCGGACCCATCATAAATGTTGTTTACGAAAAGTCCGATTCAGGCGACGTGAACATGGTGATGAAGAGAGCGATAATGGAGGATATAGTTGCCGGAAGGATGACATTCCAAAGGGCATTTATGTCAGGCGCAACAACCAGTATGAAGGGGGATTTTTCCCTTCTCGGAGGCCTTGACAAGGTTCTTGTTTTTTCACACTGAACTTAAGGAGAAATGATGATGGAAGATTGTATTTTCTGCAAACTTGCTAACGGAGAATTTCCGACCAACTCGATCTATGAAGACGATCTTTTTAATGTGATCCTGGATGTGGGGCCTGCCACCAAAGGCCATGCCCTTATCCTTCCCAAGGAGCATGCGGAGAATCTTTTTGATCTTCCGGAAGAAACGGCTTCTGCCGCAATGATACTTGCGAAGAAACTGGGAAAACGCATTGTGGACAGACTTGGGGCTGACGGCCTCAACGTGGTCCAGAATAACGGAGAAGCCGCAGGCCAGACCGTAAAACATTTCCATCTTCATCTGATACCAAGATATAAAAATGACGGGCAGAATATTTTGTGGGATCCCACATCTCCGTCTCCCGAAGAATTAAAAGAGATAAAGGACAAACTTGTCTGATACAGGAAAAATGAGAGAAATCAGTTCAGAGATCATAACAGGAAACATCGCCGAAATGTGCATCGAGGCCAATCACTATCTGACTCCCGACATGAAGGATGCGCTTGAGAGGGCAGGGGAAAAAGAAGTCTCGCCTGTCGGAAAAAAGATACTGTCCCAGCTTAAGGAAAACCTTAAGATTGCAGGGGATGATACTATCCCAATCTGTCAGGATACGGGAATGGCAGTTGTTTTTGTAAGCGTGGGTCAGGATGTTCATATTACCGGAGGCTCACTTTCCGATGCCATCAATGAAGGCGTGCGCAAAGGGTATACGGAAGGGTATCTTCGAAAATCGGTGGTTTCAGACCCCCTTGAAAGAGTAAATACCGGGGACAATACCCCTGCTGTCATCCACTATGATATCGTTCCGGGAGACAGGATAAAGATCACAATAGCCCCTAAGGGGTTTGGAAGCGAGAACATGAGCAGGATCTTTATGCTAAAACCCGCAGAGGGAATAGAAGGCGTAAAGAATGCGGTTCTTACGGCAGTAAATGATGCAGGCCCCAATGCATGCCCTCCCATGGTAGTAGGAGTCGGCATAGGGGGAACCTTTGAAAAAGCGGCTCAGCTTTCGAAGGAGGCGCTGTTAAGGCCTGCCGGTTCACACTCTGATCTTCCCCACATAAAAGAACTTGAGGATGAACTCCTTGAGAGGATAAACAAACTGGGTATAGGTCCCGGAGGACTTGGCGGAAGGGTGACGGCGCTTGCAGTCAATGTTCTTACCTATCCTACCCATATAGCTGGGCTTCCGGTGGCGGTCAATATCTGTTGCCATGTCAACAGACACTGCATCAGAGAGATATAGGAGTCATTTATGGACAGAAAAATAAGCATGCCTCTTTCAAAAGAGGATGCCCTCGCACTTGATTACGGTGATTACGTAACCTTAAGCGGAGTGATCTATACGGCAAGAGATGCCGCACACAAAAGGATGTACGAGGCGCTGAATGAAAACAAGCCTCTTCCCGTGGATATAAAGGGGCAGACGATCTATTACATGGGACCCTCTCCTGCAAGAGAAGGCAGACCCATAGGTTCTGCGGGTCCCACGACGGCTTCAAGGATGGATAAGTATGCTCCGCAGCTTTTGGACCTGGGACTTGCCGGAATGATAGGAAAGGGAAAGAGGACCAAAGAGGTAAAGGATGCCATAGTGCGTAACGGAGCGGTTTATTTTGCCGCTGTAGGCGGTGCCGGAGCGCTTCTCAGTAAATGCATCATAAAGTCTGAAGTGGTCGCTTACGACGATCTTGGAACCGAGGCGATACGGAGGCTGGAAGTCAGGGATTTTCCCGTGATAGTTGTAATAGATTCCAAAGGGCGGGATCTTTATGAGGAGTCACAGAAAAAATACAGAGAAGAGTAATACGAAATAGGACAGGAGAAAGCAGTGAAAAAAGGAGTCAATTTTAAGAACTTAAAAAAAGTGATGACGATCATAGTCGTTGTCATTATAGCCGGGATCCTTTTCTGGGGATCTTTCTATTCGATCAGAGAAGAAGAGCAGGCTGTTGTATGTACATTCGGGTCACCCCAGGCAGTGACCACGCCCGGCCTGCATTTTAAGATACCCCTGATACAGACGGTAAAAAAAGTATCCACCACCATTAACGGATTCAGTATCGGATACAACTCGACAGGGGACGGAGACGAGGCGCTTATGATCACCTCGGATTATAATTTCCTCCATGTGGATTTTTATGCCGAGTACAGAGTGACAGATCCGGTCAAAGCCCTGTATGCATCAGAGGATCCTGTTGAGATACTTAAAAATATCGCACAGAACTGTATCAGGACGACCATCGGTTCTTATACCGTAGACAGCGTTCTTACTACCGGAAAGAATGAGATACAGTCAAACATCAAGCAGATGATCATTGACAAGCTTGAAGTCTACGATATAGGAATACAGCTTGTTAATATCACCATACAGGATGCGGAGCCTCCGACCGATGAAGTAAGCATGGCGTTTAAGGAAGTTGAAACGGCTAAGCAGGGAAAAGAAACTTCCGTAAACAACGCTAACAAATACAGAAACGAAGAGATCCCCGCAGCCGAGGCTGAAGCTGACAGGATAATACAGGCTGCCGAGGCTCAGAAGCAGGAGAGGATCAACGAAGCGAACGGACAGGTTGCCAGATTCAACTCTTTGTATGAAGAATATGTCAACTATCCCGAGGTCACGAAACAGAGAATGTTCTATGAGACTATGGAGGATGTTCTTCCGGGTCTTAAGGTAGTGATCCAAAGCTCTGACGGAGAAGTAAACACAATGCTTCCCCTTGACAGCTTCTTCGGAAATATGACAGTTAACCAGACAGCACCCGCAAGTGACGATAATACAGAGGATAAATAAAATGGCAGCTTTTGAAAGTTTTGATTCTAACGGTAATCCCAGGAATAAAAAAGAAAAAAGAGAAAAGTCGGGAAGCAAAGCCTGGATCTTCTGGATCCTTGTGATCTTTGCACTGATCATCGTGAATGCATGTACGGTTGTTACATACGGAAACCAGTACAAGCTTGTAAGACAGTTCGGAAAGGTTGATCGCATAATAACAAATCCGGGCATCTCGTTTAAAGTTCCTTTTATCGAGACTGTGGATGTTGTGCCCAAGGAAATACTTTTGTATGACCTTCCCGCATCCGATGTAATAACGTCCGATAAAAAGACTATGATCGTTGACAGCTATGTGTTATGGAAGGTTACAGATCCTTTGAAGTTCGCACAGACACTGAGCGGATCCGTAATGAATGCGGAAAACAGGATAGATACCATTGTCTATAACGCTACCAAAAATACTATTTCCAATATGACTCAGGATGCAGTCATCTTAAGTCGTGACGGCAAGATGACAATAACCGTAGAGCCCGAAGAATCAGATGTTGTATCAAGAGATATGACTGTTGAAAATGAAACAGAAGTAGTGGACATCACATCCCTTACGGAAGAGATCATGTCCCAGATTGGCGGAATAGAGTCACAGTACGGAATACAGATACTTACGGTTGATGTGAAAAAGCTCGATCTTCCTGATGACAACAAACTTGCGGTCTATACAAGAATGATCTCCGAACGTGAAAACATTGCAGCGCAGTATGAAGCTGAAGGACAGGCACAGGCACAGATCATCATGAATACAACGGATAAAGAGGTCTCTATTACAAAGTCCAACGCTGAAGCGCGCGCAGAGGCCATTATCGCAGAAGGTGAAGCGGAATATATGAGAATACTTTCCGATGCATATTCGGATGCGGGCAAGGCTGATTTCTATTCATATGTAAGGGCTCTGGATGCGCTTAAACTCAGCATGAACAATTCTGACAACACCATCATTCTTTCCGAGGATTCGCCCATAGCCGGTATATTCTACGGAAGGTATTGATAATGGTTTATTGATTTAAGGTTTATTGCGCATCAAATAAAATATTTGTTGACATTGGTCATCTATGTATATAAAATAACTAATGCGTCTTTTGATGCGCATGAATATGTGATACCGATACATATTGATATTGGTAGAGGCATTCGGACCTAAGGAGAAGTACTCAAGTGGCCGAAGAGGCGCCCCTGCTAAGGGTGTAGGTCGGGCAACCGGCGCGAGGGTTCAAATCCCTCCTTCTCCGTTCTTTTCAAACGTCTCGTACGGAAAAGAATTCTCTGATCTTGTTGAGGATTCTTTTTTCTATCTCAGAGATTGAAAAGATATATTAGGAAACAGGACAATATATTGTGGTTATAAAGCCAGAGAAATCCAAGGTTTTGTTGCCAAAAAAAATTGCAAAAATTTTTAAAAAAAGTTGTTGACTTTGAAATTGCCCTGTGATATCTTAATAAAGCTGTCGCCTTGAGAGCGACGAAAGTTCCTTGATAATTCAATACTAATGCATCCCTGAAACAATTCCTAAA
>CAMPAP010000059.1 GCA_946631935.1 uncultured Lachnospiraceae bacterium
CGGATTCCGTGCCGGAATCCATGCAGGGAGCCTCTGAGGATAATTCCCCGGCAGAAGGAACATCAGCCGGTGTGTCGGATACCTCTGAAAATGAATCCCCCGCACAAACCGAGGGATCCTCAGAAGGAATGCCGGATTCCATGCCGGAATCCATGCAGGGAGCCTCTGAGGATAATTCCCCGGCAGAAGGAACATCAGCCGGTGTGTCGGATACCTCTGAAAATGAACCCCCCGCGCAAATCGAGGGATCCTCAGAAGGAATGCCCGATACCATGCAGGATGCTGTCGTGGCAGGTTCTCAGCCGGATCCTGCAACAGAAAACCCGTCGCTGAGTGACAGTGCCTCCGAAGGCTCCGAACCCTCAGTTGGTAGCAGTGCTCCGGAAAGCGAGTCGTCGGCGCAGATGCCCGATACTTCAGAAAGTGCAGGTGCTTCGGAAGGCAGCAGCGCTCCCGAAAAAGAAGCATCAGCCGGAATGCCGGATGCATCGGAAAGTGCAGGCCCTTCGGTAAGCGGCGGTGCATCACCGGGCGGAGGAGAAAGTACTGGAGTTTCCACAGGCGGCGCTTCTGAGGGAAGCGGAATGGGAATATAAAGGAAGGAGATCATTATGGCTTTAGTAGGTGGAGGTCAGTCCATCAGACAATCCCAGACAAACGAGGTTCAGCAACCTGTTTATGATCAGTTTCAGAATCAGGTTTATCAGCAGCAGGTGTATGCAGGTCAGGTGCCTTATGATCAGGCCCAGGTGCCCGGCGCTCAAATGCCCGGTGCACAGGCTCCCGGTGTGCAGATGCCGGGGTCTTATTACTCCGGCGCGCAGATACCTGTGACCACCAAGGCGATGAGAAACCAGCAGGACTCGGTGCTTTTCGGAGATGAGTTAAAACAGTCTGCTCCCGATATACAGTGCGATGATCCCGTCATGTTTTTTAAGGGCGTGGATAATCAGGGGATCCACAGAATGATCCCCATTTCAAACAGCGTCCTCAGCAGGCATTTCATGCTGATAGGAGGTATCGGTACCGGTAAGACAAATGCATTTTTCCAGATGCTTTCCCAGCTTAATAATTCCCTTACTCAGAATGATGTGATGATCATCTTCGATACAAAAGGGGATTTTTATAAGGAATTCTACAGGCCCGGTGATGTTGTCATAAGCAATGATGAAACGGCTGTAGGACCGGACGGAAAGCCTGACTACTGGAATATTTTCAACGAAGTTGCAACAGGTGAGCAGCAGTATGCCAGCGTCCTTGAGATCGCAAAGAGTCTTTTCAAGGAAGCCTGTGAAAAGACAAACCAGGTCTTTTTTCCCAATGCCGCAAGGGATATCTTCATGTCCGTGATGCTTCATTTTCTCAGGTATGCAGAAAGTTCCGGGGATACCAGATTTTTGAACAATGACGCCCTGATAGATTTCGTTAAATCAAGGCCTTCGTCAAAGCTTCGTGAAATGCTTAATTCCTATCCCGACATGAGAGCAATGACAAGCTATATCTCCTCGGATGAATCCCCTCAGACCCAGGGCGTTCTTTCCGAGATGCAGCAGATCATCCGTGATATCTTTGTTGGGAATTTCTGCAAAAAAGGAAACCTCGGATTAAGGGATCTTGTAAGGGCAAAGGGCGGCCGTAAGATCTTCATAGAATATGATCTTAGTTACGGCGAGATGCTGACTCCCATTTACAGCCTGATGTTTGATATGGCCATAAAAGAGGCTCTGGGCCGTGGAAGAAGTGAGGGAAATGTATATTTCATAACCGATGAGTTCAGGCTCCTTCCCAACTTAGAGCATGTGGATGATGCGGTGAACTTCGGACGAAGCCTGGGTATCAGGTTCATGATCGGTATCCAGAACGTGGAGCAGATCTATGACAATTATGGTGAGGAGAGAGCCCACAGTATCATGTCGGGATTTTTAACTTCTCTGAACTTCAGGGTTAACGATCCCAAATCCAGGGATTTTATAAAGGAGCAGTTTGGCAGAAACCGTAAGATCGAAGTCTATGCAACTTCGGTACAGAGCAAGGGCATGATAGAAGAGCGCAGGGACGGCTATGTTGTGGAGGACTGGGATGTGAAAAATCTGAATATCGGCCAGGCCATCATAGGATTCCCCGAGCATGAACCCTTCGTGTTCCAGTTTGACCTGTGGAACGCATGACCCCAATAATGTATGTTGAAAAAAAGCACGTAATCTGATATCATAATATTCGAAAATCGTATTCTTTTAAGGAATGTTCCGGAAGAAAAGATGCGATTTAACGGTAATCGAAAGGCAACGAAAATGGTATCTCAGAAAGTTTTGATAAAAAATCCCACCGGCCTTCATTTAAGGGCTGCAGGGGTGCTTTGTAAGGAAGCTATGCAGTACAAGTCTCTGATCACATTCAGGTTCGGAGATAACAATACGGCAAATGCCAAGTCAGTCTTAAGTGTTCTCGGAGCATGCATCAAGTGCGGAGATGAGATTGAGTTCGTGTGTGAAGGCGATGACGAAGCCGAAGCACTCAGCGGTCTTGTTGCATGTGTAGAAGGCGGACTCGGCGAGTGATCAAATATTAAATCAATTGCAGCGGAGCCGGGTGCTCCGCTGTTTTTGAATATACGGAGAGGAAAATGTCAGAACTTACCGTTATAGTTCCATGCATGAATGAAGAAGAGGCAATACCTCTTTTTTATGATGAGCTGATATCAAAAACAGGTTTTTTGGAAGGCCGGGGAATCGGTCTTAATATCCTGTTTATTGATGACGGCTCTACGGATGGCACCGTATCAGTGGTAAGAAGCCTGCATGAGAAGGATGAGAGGGTTCATCTGATCTCTTTTTCCAGAAACTTCGGTAAGGAAGCTGCCATGTATGCAGGACTTAAGGCGGCAGATACGGAATATGCCGTCATAATGGATGCGGATCTCCAGGATCCCCCGGCTCTTTTAGAAGAGATGTTTGGCTACATCGATGAGGGATATGATTCGGTTGCAACAAGGCGTGTCACCAGAAAAGGAGAACCGCCGGTCAGAAGTTTTTTTGCAAGGCGTTTCTACAAGCTTATGCGTAAACTTTCCGATACCGAGATCATGGACGGAGCCAGGGATTACAGACTTATGACCCGTCAGTACATTGATGCGGTACTTGCTCTTTCCGAGTACAACCGCTTTACCAAGGGCATCTTCGGATGGGTCGGATATAAGACCAAATGGATAGATTTTGAAAATGTTGACAGGAGTGCAGGCAAGACCAAATGGAGCTTCTGGAAGCTTGTCATCTACTCCATCGAGGGTATCACGGCATTTTCAACAAAGCCCCTTGTCATGAGTTCCCTCATAGGTATTTTTTTCTGTTTCCTTGCATTTGTCATGGTTGTCTTCATAATCGTAAGGAGACTTGTTTTCGGGGACCCGGTAGCCGGCTGGGCATCAACCGTTACCATCATTGTTTTCCTCAGCGGGGTCCAGTTTTTCTGTACCGGCATCCTGGGCCAGTATATTGCAAAAGCCTATCTTGAGGTCAAGAACAGACCTTTATATCTTAAGAACGAGAAAAACTGTTTCTGACAGGTGCAACTGATATGATAGGAACCGTTCTCCTTGTACCTTTTCTCATACTGATATCATATTTCTGCGGAAGGGCAATGCTGCTTATTTTCGGAGTGTTTTCCGGTAAAAAAAAGGAGTTTTTCTCCTCTGTTTCAACAGGCTGCCTGATGCTTCTTTTCATTTCATTTGTTTCTCATTTTCTGACTGTCACCGGATCGTCTCTTCTTTCCACTGAGAAAAAAATATTCGGTATCCTGGCCGTTTCGGTCATGACCGTTCTTTATTTTACATTTGTGATAATGACCTTCGTAAAAACAGTAAGGTCTGCGAACCCGGTTGACGGGAAAACCGATTACTTAAATCCGGTTGGCGGGAAAGCTAATGACGCAGAACCCGGTGAAGGTAAAACAAAAGACCTGTCCACCGTTTTTGCTGTCATGATAGCAGTTTTCCTGTCGATTTCATGTATGGTCCTGACGGCATCTGGAGCCCGCCTTTGCAGTGAAGGGGATGAGACCCTTGAAACTGTTGTGAGCTTTCTTGATAACGGAGTGATGTTTTCGGTGGATCCCATTAAGGGCATGCCCTATATCGAAGGACTTCCTTTAAGACACAAGATCCTCTGCCTTCCGGGACTTTACTCTGTTTTATCCGGTGCTTTCGGCATTTCGCCTGAGATCCTTGTGCATCATATAATGCCTGCTTTCTGGTTTTTTGCCGGGCTTTGCAGCATATGCTCTTTATCTGCGGCTTTTTTCAAAGATGACAAGGATGTTCCCGAAAAAAACAAACTCTTTAAAAGATCAGTGTTTGTGATCTTTTCACTTGTATTCATATTCGGTGCAAACCTTTCTCCCTATGCCCAGGGATTCGGCATCATCAGTGCCATGTGGACAGGCTATGCTGTAAGAAACTGGGTTCTTGCGCCCCTTATGCTGAGTTTTCTTTTCAGGAAAAAATACATTCCTGCACTGATGCCGGTTATCTGCGAGGTTTTTATCTGCAGGACTCAGTACGGGATCGGATTTCTTGCATGCATTTACGTGATCTTCATTTTTGCGAAGCTTTTCGCAGAAAGGAGGCGTAAATGATAAAGGATCTCATTCTTGATGCCTTTTTTCACCTAAGAGAATGCATAGTATTAAGTGCTTCTATATTTGTGGCTGTTCTTTCCGGGCTTATATTTTTAAAGTTAATAAAAGAGCCTTCAGTGCCTAATGACAAAATTGCCGGAGAAGGGAAAGAGCCTTCGGGTGTTAAGGTACCGTCTGCTTTCAGGATCGTCCTTATCATGATCCTGACAGGTCTTGTGCTTTTGATATGTCCCGTGACCGCCAC